>NZ_JBSVWS010000019.1:0-54768 GCF_054071155.1 Pseudomonas sp. SDO5532_S415
ATGTGGATAAGGGGAAGGGCTCGCTCCCACAAGGAAACGCGATCAACTGTGGGAGCGAGCCTGCTCGCGAAGAGGCCATCAAAATCACCCGAGATTCTGGATCAGCACCTCAAGTCGCATCCGCATGACTGACTACGCCCTTGATCACCACCGCCGCCGTCGCCAGCGCCGCCGGAATCACTAACGCCGTCAGCACTTGCTCGAAGTTCCAGCCCAGCCCCAGCAGCGTGGCGCCCATCCAGGCCCCGAGAATCGCGCCGAAACGGCCAATGCCGAGCATCCACGACACGCCGGTGGCGCGCCCCTGGGTCGGATAAAAACGCGCGGCCAGCGATGGCATCGCCGATTGCGCACCGTTGACACACATACCCGCCACCAGCACCAGAGTCGCCAACAGCGTGATACTGCCCAGGCTCTGCCCCACCGCGTAGGCAAACACCCCGGCCAGCAGGTAGAAAATGCCGATGACCTTGTGCGGATTGAACCGGTCCATCGCCCAACCCACGCCCACTGCGCTAAGCACACCACCGAACTGGAACAATGCACCGATGAACGCCGCTTGCTCCATGCTTGCGCCGCTGTCGCGCATCAGGGTCGGCAACCAGCTGGTCAGCAGATAAACGATCACCAACCCCATGAAGTAGGTCAGCCACAACAACAAGGTGCCGACGCTGTAGGTGCCTGAGAAGATCACCGCAAACACGTTGCGCGCCTTCACGGTTTTCTGTTCCGGCACGCTGAAGCTCGCGGCCTGGGCGACCACCGTCGGGTCGATGGGCGCCAGCGTCTTGCGCACTTTGTCGGTGCCGTGGTTACGGACGACAAGGTAGCGCGCCGATTCCGGCAGCCAGAACAGCAAAACGACGGCAAGGATCAGTGGCAGAATCCCACCGATCAACAGCAGGCTGTGCCAGCCGAACGCCGGAATCAGCTTGGCCGAAATGAATCCGCCACCGGCCATGCCGAGGTTGAAGCCACAGAACATGCTGGTCACCAGCAGGGATTTCTTGCGCTCCGGGGTGTATTCCGAGAGCAGTGTGGTGGCGTTCGGCATCCCGGCCCCCAACCCAAGGCCGGTGAGGAAGCGCAGCACCAACAATTGATCGACATTGGTGCTGTAAGCCGAAGCCAGGCTGAACGCTCCGAACAACAACACGGCGCCCACCAGTACGACTTTTCGTCCGAAACGGTCAGCCAACGGGCCGGAGCCCAGTGCGCCGAAAACCATGCCGATCAATGCCGCACTCATCACCGGGCCGAGGCTGGCGCGGTCGATGCCCCAGTCCTGAGACAGGGCCGGCGCGATGAAACCCATGGCCGCGGTGTCGAGGCCATCGAGAAAGACAATCAGGAAACACAGGATCACGACGCGCCACTGGTAGCGCGAAATGGGTTGAGCATTGATGAAGGACTGCACGTCGAGGCAGTTTCCTACAGCAGACTGAGGCTGGTTCATTATTTTTATTCCATGGATCGCAGTCGAACGGGGCCAGCCGACGCTGGCGCAGCCGCGACAGTAATAATCCAGAGGAAACAGCGTCAATTCAGTAAACGCGACTCTGTGCGTTTATCGAACAGCTTAGGCAAACAGCTGGGCGCTCAGATCGCGGCTTGCGCTTAACAAACCGGGGAGAAACCGCTGCTCCAGTTCGTTACGGCTGACCCGTCCTGCATGAGTGCTGACGTTGAGGGCCGCGACCACCTGACCGGAAGCGTCGTACACCGGAACGGCAATCGAACGCAGACCCTGCTCAAGTTCCTGGTCGACGATGCACCAACCTTGTTGCCGTACCTCCTGCAAACATTCGAGCAATGCTTCGGGGGTATGAATGGTGCGACTGGTCTTGGCCTGCAGGTCGGCGTGGTCGAGGTACTCCCCCAGCGACGTGTCGTCCAGGGCGGCCAGCAGGATCCTGCCCATCGACGTGCAATACGCCGGCAGCCGACCGCCCACCGAGAGGTCCACAGAAATCAGACGCTGGGTGGTCGCCGAGCGGGCTATATAGAGAATGTCGTCACCTTCCAGGGTGGCCATGTTGCAGGCCTCATGCAATTGCTCGCTCATGCGGTCCAGGTACGGCTGGGCAGAAACTGCCAGCGGCGTCGAGGAAACATAGGCATGGCCCAGGGTCAGCACCTTGGGCAGCAATGAGTAAGTGCGGCCGTCGGTGGTGGCGTAGCCGAGTTTGATCAGGGTATGCAGGCAACGTCTTACCGCGGCGCGGGGAATTTCCGTGCGGTGGCTGATCTGGGCAATGGTCAGGTGCCGCTTGCGCTCCTGGAACGCCTGCACGACGGCCAGCCCACGGGCCAGGGAGGTCATGAAATCCGGGTCACCGGTCAGGGCCTGGATCCGTTTGGCTGGCGATGCGACGATCGGCGGTGCCACTGAAGCGAAGGAATTGCGCAGTTGATCGTTCATATAAGGTCCTTTTCCCACACGGATCAGCGACTATTACAAGCGGCATGGGCCCGGCAAACAAGCCCGGCCAACCAAGATTGGGCGATTATCGAACCATCGACCGATAATCGCAATCGACTTCCACTACCTCCCAGCCTGCCAACGAGCCGGAATACGCACCTTTGCGTATGTTTTCGCGCAAACCTGAAGGCCGATTTAAAGGTGCATATAATTGCCCTAAGTTGTTCGACTTAATGGCGCCAGAAAGGCAGCGTCGCACACTGACATCAGCCAACGCACTAGTTGCCGGTAAAAGTTGCGGCCAACCAAAACAATCACACATCAAGATCTACTTTTAACTCTTTGGCGATAGTGTTCTGTGAATCGCTCGCTATAATGCAAATCAGTAGCCAGGCGATTTTTTACTCGCCGATCCCGCTACCCGGTGGCGCGATGTTCCATCGCTGCTGCCCCCGGCAAGCGTCCGACGCTGACTGCACCCGCATCGCCAACGCGCTCGCCGAAACAGGAAACTGATGCTACGTCAGCTATTTATCTCTGGTGCCGTGGCCGCCTGCAACATGGACGTACTGATCACCCTGCCGTAAAAACGATGCCTTTGTGGGCGTTGTCCTTCCGACGAGTGTGGTCAATACATTGAACGCAGCGCGTTTCACCAGAATTCATCTCAACTCAATCAGGTAGCACTGTGACGAAAGACGAACTGCGCGCGGAACTTGAGCGCCAGGAACAACGTTACAAGGAAGTTTACGGCGGGGAAGTCACCACCTACGCCGCCCAGCCCGAACCGGAACGCAAACCCTGGCGTAAACGCGCCACCGTTCAGGATCAGGTATTCAAGCAAGAACTGGAAAAAATGGAAAAGGAACTCAAAGCCGAAGAGCCATGAGCACCTCGGCTTGAATCCTTCCAGGGTCTGCGTTTGCTCCCGTTAAAAGCGGGGTGTATTGATGTTGCCTTTTGCGCCCGCTACGAGCGGGCCGCGGCTACCTTGCCCATCTGACAGGGTAAAAGGCTCATATCTGACTCTCTCTTCAGAAATTTCACACAAGCGTTCAAATCCCTCCTTCACACGAGTGAAACCCTTGTGGCGACAGCGTTTCCAAAGAAATTCAACGACTTGCAAGCCCCGAAAAATCACCGGGGCTCAGGGCGCGGCTGCAAAATAATTCGTTGAAGAATGTTACCGATGAGCAGCTAGTGCATCGATTGACAGTCTTTTCTGGCATAATCGCGCCCCCTTATGACCGGGTCAGAAAACCTTCATGATCGATTTATTCAGCGGACTGGATGCTTGGGTGCTTGTGAGCCTCTTGCTCGCCCTGGCTTTTGTCCTCGCCTTCGAGTTCATCAATGGATTTCATGACACCGCTAACGCGGTAGCCACTGTTATCTACACCAAAGCGATGCCGCCTCATCTGGCGGTGTTCTTTTCCGGTGTGTTCAATTTCCTCGGCGTGTTGCTGGGCGGCGTTGGCGTGGCGTATGCCATCGTTCACCTGCTGCCGGTGGAGCTGCTGATCAACGTGAATACCGGCCATGGCCTGGCGATGGTGTTCTCGTTGCTCGCCGCAGCCATCACCTGGAACCTGGGCACCTGGTACTTCGGTATCCCCGCCTCCAGCTCCCATACGTTGATCGGCTCGATCCTCGGCGTGGGCCTGGCCAACGCCCTGATCAACGATATTCCGCTGGCCGACGGGGTGAACTGGCAAAAGGCGATCGATATCGCGATGTCGCTGGTGTTCTCGCCAATGGCAGGTTTCCTGATCGCCGCGCTGGTACTGATCGGCCTCAAATGGTGGCGTCCGCTGTCGAAGATGCACAAGACGCCGGAACAGCGCCGCAAGATCGACGACAAGAAACACCCGCCGTTCTGGAACCGCCTGGTGCTGGTGATCTCGGCCATGGCCGTGAGCTTCGTGCACGGTTCCAACGATGGTCAGAAAGGTATCGGCCTGATCATGCTGGTGCTGATCGGTATCGTGCCGGCGCAGTTCGTTCTTGACCTGAACAGCACCACCTACCAGATCGAGCGTACCCGCGACGCCACCTTGCACTTGAGTCAGTTCTACAAGCGCAATGCTGACTCCCTGGGCGAGTTCCTGGCCCTGGGCAAAAGCGTTTCAGGCGATCTGCCGGAGAAATTCCGCTGCAACCCGCAACAGACAGAACCCACCATTGACGCCCTTCTGGGTACCCTCAAGGGTGTAGCTGACTACCACTCGCTGTCGTCGGAAAGCCGCATCGAAGTACGTCGCTACCTGCTGTGCCTGGACGATACCGCGAAGAAAGTCGCCAAGTTGCCTGGCCTCGCCCCCCGTGAAAAGGCTGACCTGGACAAACTGCGCAAAGACCTGACCACCACCACCGAATACGCCCCGTTCTGGGTGATTCTGGCGGTTGCCCTGGCCTTGGGCCTGGGTACCATGGTTGGCTGGAAGCGCGTGGTATTGACCATCGGCGAGAAAATCGGCAAGCAAGGCATGACCTACGCCCAGGGCATGTCGGCGCAGATCACCGCCGCGTGCATGATCGGCATGGCCAACATCTTCAGCCTGCCGGTGTCCACCACCCACGTCCTGTCCTCGGGCGTCGCCGGGACCATGGTCGCCAACAAAAGCGGCCTGCAAGGCGGCACCGTCAGAACCATCCTGCTGGCCTGGGTACTGACCCTGCCGGCCACGGTCGCCCTGTCGGCCGGCCTGTTCTGGCTGGCTTCAAAGGCACTGGGTAGCTGATACGCAGTTGTACGAAAAAGGCGCGCTCCGTGAGGACCGCGCCTTTTTTATTGCTGTCTGTCACCACGAAACAACTGTGGGAGCGAGCCTGCTCGCGAAAGCGGTCAAACAGACGCCATTTTCATTGCGACGACTTCCGTCTTCGCGAGCAGGCTCGCTCCCACAGTGAACTCTGCGAAGGCCGATAGATTTTCGCAGGCAAAAAAAAAAGGGCAACCGAAGTTGCCCAAAATGCCTTGCGTGCTCATTGCATCCAGAAAGACCTACGGTTTTTTCCGCTTGTGCGAATCCTTCCAGATAAAAAATCCGAACCCTGCAAAAAACACCAGCATGAGGCTGACGGTCAGCACTCCGGCGATCACCACGTTGTCGAAAAACATGACGCGTCTCCTGCAGTTGCCCTGTTGCGATGGGGTTAAGTTAACCAATCGGGCAGGAGAGAATATTGACCGGGATCAATGTTGCCCGGGACCGGGCATATAAGGAGGGGAAAACTGACCTGCATCAATCGATGCCGGGGGTTCAACGCTTTTTCGGCTTGTTCTTCGATTTGGTTTTTGGGCTTTTCTTCGCTTTCCCCAACGGCATGGCCTGTTCGAACGCCTGGCGCACTTCATTCAGGCGTTTGTCGTTAAGGTCATGGACACGCTTGGCGCGTTCGGCGTTGAGGTCGATCAGCTTGTCGTCTTGGCTCATGGCGTTCAGTGCATCGCTGGAAATGAAATTCAGCTGCCGCATCGTTCGGCAGGGTTGCGCCAATAATGAGGTCTGGCGACGGCGCTGACCAGCCACATCCTCAAATCTCGATATCGACCCACAAGCCCTGGCGCGGCTGGTCTTCCATCAGCGGCGCCACCGGTACGGTATTGTCGGCATTGAGTTCGTCTCCGGGGATCGCCAAGTGCGCTTCTGGATCATCATCAGCTTCACGCCGGCGCCGCTCGCGCTCTTGCTGTCGACGCTGTTCCTCGCGCAATAACAGAACGGCTTCTTCGCGGTCGCGGTTTTTCAGGTCGATGGTGCTGTCGGTGGAACTCTCCTGCATCGGCACCACAGGCGCGATGTCCGGGCGCGGGCGAACCGGGTCGTGCTGGGAAGTGATCGGCACGGCACTCAGGGGGAGCATCGGTGGCAGCATATAAATGGGTCTCCTGTCAGCAGGCTGTCGGCTGCGGGAATGGCGACTTGAGCCATCGGTCGCAAACTGTGACCCAATTGGCACTCGTGGGTGCCGCAGTCCACGCACCGCCTGTAAGTGGGCTAACGTAAACCCGAGAGTTTTTCTGAGAGTCCTTTGGCCCTCAAGCCCTCATTCCGTTAAGATAGCCCGCTTTTTCAAGGTGGGAGTCAGGCAGCATGGCGCAGCAGTATCAACCGGGGCAACGCTGGATTAGTGACAGCGAAGCCGAGCTGGGTTTGGGCACCGTTCTGGCACAGGACGGCCGCTTGCTGACCGTGCTCTATCCGGCCACTGGCGACACCCGCCAGTACGCGCTACGGAATGCGCCCCTCACTCGTGTAAGGTTTTCGCCGGGTGACAGCATCACTCACTTCGAAGGCTGGAAACTGACCGTTCGCGAAGTTGACGACATGGACGGCCTGCTGGTCTACCACGGCCTCAACGCCCAGAACGAAGTGGTCACCCTGCCGGAAACCCAACTGTCGAACTTCATTCAGTTCCGCCTGGCCAGCGACCGCCTGTTCGCCGGGCAGATCGACCCGCTGGCCTGGTTCTCCCTGCGCTACCACACCCTCGAACACACCAGCCGCCAGTTGCAGTCCTCGCTGTGGGGCCTGGGCGGCGTGCGTGCGCAACCGATCGCGCACCAGTTGCACATCGCCCGTGAAGTCGCCGACCGTATCGCGCCACGGGTTCTGCTGGCAGACGAAGTGGGCCTGGGCAAAACCATCGAAGCCGGTCTGGTGATCCATCGCCAACTGCTTTCGGGGCGCGCCAATCGCGTGCTGATCCTGGTGCCGGAAAATCTTCAGCACCAGTGGCTGGTGGAGATGCGCCGCCGTTTCAACCTGCAGGTCGCGCTGTTCGACGAAGAACGCTTCATCGAAAGCGATGCCTCCAACCCGTTCGAAGACACCCAGCTCGCGCTGGTTGCACTGGAATGGCTGGTGGACGACGAGAAGGCCCAGGACGCGCTGTTCGCCGCCGGCTGGGATTTGCTGGTAGTCGACGAAGCACACCACCTGGTGTGGCACGAAGATCAGGTCAGCCCTGAATATTCGCTGGTCGAGCAACTCGCCGAAACCATTCCCGGCGTGCTGCTGTTGACCGCAACCCCGGAACAACTGGGCCAGGACAGCCACTTTGCCCGTCTGCGCCTGCTCGACCCGAACCGTTTCCATGACCTGCACGCCTTCCGCGCCGAGAGCGAAAACTATCGTCCGGTCGCCGAAGCCGTTCAGGAGTTGCTGGACAAGGGACGTCTGTCACCGCAGGCGCACGAGACCATCCACGGCTTCCTCGGCAACGAAGGCGAAGCGTTGCTGACCGCGGTCAACGATGGCGACACCGAAGCCAGCGCCCGCCTTGTGCGCGAGTTGCTGGATCGCCACGGCACCGGCCGCGTGCTGTTCCGTAATACCCGTGCCGCGGTGCAGGGTTTCCCGGAGCGCAAACTGCACCCGTATCCGCTGCCGTGCCCGGACGAATACCTCGAACTGCCACTGGGCGATCACGCCGAACTGTATCCGGAAGTCAGCTTCCAGGCCCAGCCGGACGCCAACGAAGAAGAACGCTGGTGGAAATTCGACCCGCGCGTCGAGTGGCTGATCGACCAGTTGAAAATGCTCAAGCGCACCAAGGTCCTGGTGATCTGCGCCCACGCCGAAACCGCCATGGACCTGGAGGACGCCCTGCGCGTGCGCTCCGGCATTCCGGCCACGGTCTTCCACGAGGGCATGAACATCCTCGAGCGTGACCGCGCCGCCGCTTACTTCGCCGACGAAGAATTCGGCGCGCAAGTGCTGATCTGCTCGGAAATCGGCAGTGAAGGCCGCAACTTCCAGTTCTCCCATCACCTGGTGCTGTTCGACCTGCCGTCCCACCCGGACTTGCTGGAACAGCGGATCGGTCGTCTGGACCGCATCGGTCAGAAGCACACCATCGAACTGCACGTGCCGTACCTGGAAACCAGCCCGCAAGAGCGCCTGTTCCAGTGGTACCACGAAGCGTTGAACGCGTTCCTCAATACCTGCCCGACCGGCAACGCCTTGCAGCATCAGTTCGGCCCGCGCCTGCTGCCGCTGCTGGAAGAGGCCGACGATGGCGAATGGCAAACACTGATCGACGAAGCCCGTACCGAGCGTGAGCGCCTGGAAGCCGAACTGCACACCGGCCGTGACCGCTTGCTGGAGCTCAATTCCGGCGGTGCCGGTGAAGGAGAGTCGCTGGTTGAAGCGATTCTTGAGCAGGACGACCAGTTCGCCCTGCCGATCTACATGGAAACCCTGTTCGACGCTTTCGGCATCGACAGCGAGGACCATTCGGAAAACGCCCTGATCCTCAAGCCGAGCGAAAAAATGCTCGATGCCAGCTTCCCGCTGGGCGACGACGAAGGCGTGACCATCACTTACGACCGCAACCAGGCGCTGTCCCGCGAAGACATGCAGTTCATCACCTGGGAACACCCGATGGTGCAAGGCGGCATGGATCTGGTGTTGTCCGGTTCCATGGGCAACACCGCCGTTGCGCTGATCAAGAACAAGGCGCTGAAACCCGGCACCGTATTGCTGGAACTGCTCTACGTCAGTGAAGTGGTTGCCCCGCGCTCGCTGCAACTGGGCCGCTACCTGCCGCCGGCCGCATTGCGCTGCCTGCTCGATGCCAACGGCAATGACCTGTCGGCCCGAGTGTCGTTCGAGACCCTGAACGATCAACTCGAAAGCGTACCGCGCGCCAGCGCCAACAAGTTCATCCAGGCCCAGCGCGATCAGTTGACGCCACGGATCAACGCCGGCGAAGACAAGATCTACCCGCGTCACGCCGAACGAGTGGCGGAGGCGCAACGTCGCCTGGCGGCTGATACCGATGAAGAACTGGCACGCTTGACCGCATTGCAAGCGGTCAACCCGACCGTACGCGACAGCGAACTGGTTGCCCTGCGCAAACAACGCGAGCAAGGCCTGGCCATGCTCGACAAGGCTGCGCTGCGACTGGAAGCGATCCGGGTGTTGGTGGCGGGTTAACCCCCCTGCTCCACCGGCAAACAAGAAGGCCCGCAGCGATGCGGGCCTTTTTTTGTACATGACTTTTGTGATGTTTGTGATGGCCCCTTCGCGAGCAGGCTCGCTCCACAAGTCATTCCCCCTGTGGGAGCGAGCCTGCTCGCGAAAGCGATTACGCGGGCGCCGCAGAACCTTCAGGCTCAACCACAGCGACCAACCCCTCTTTCATCCGCTTGGCATCCCTTACAAAACACCGCGAAGCCAACACCAGAAACACCATGGTGAAAAACAGTGCCACCGGAATCAGGTACATCGCATCATGCAGACCGACCGCCTTGAACGCCTCGGTCATCTGCTCGGCACCCGCCGATAACATGGCCGTGTGCGCAAAGTGATCGGACAAGGCGCCGACCACCACCGGCCCCAAACCACCTCCCAACAGATACAACCCGGCGAAGAACAGCGCCATGGCCGTTGCCCGCAGACGCGGCTCGACCACGTCCTGGATCGCCGTGTAAACGCAGGTGTAGAAGTTATAGGCGAACAACCAGCCCACACTGAAAACGGCCACGAACACCCCGATCTCGATCCGCCCCGAATGCAGCGCCCACGCCGTGCACAAGGTAGAAATAATCAGACTGAACGCGGCGAACAGCAGACGACCATTGGCCACCCGCTGGTGGATCTTGTCCGCGATCCAGCCACCCAGGGTCAGGCCGACCAGTCCGGTTACGCCGACAATGACCCCGGTCGCCACTGCCGCTTCCTGCAATGGCATCAGGAAATAGCGCTGCAGCATCGGCACCAGAAACGAGTTACAGGCATAAGTCGCGAAGTTGAAGCACAGGCCGGCCAGCACCAGCCACAGGAAGGTCGGCACCGCCAGGACACGGCGAATCGGCCGGTCAACCTTCTCTTGCGACACCTGCACGCTTTCGGCGGCACCGCGCTTGGGCTCCTTGATGTAGAACATGAAGACCGCCAGGATCAACCCCGGCACCGCGGCGATGAAGAACGGCGCACGCCAGCTGTCGAACGCCTTGACCATCGCGCCGATGGTGAAGAATGCCAGCAACAGCCCCAACGGCAGCCCCAGCATGAAAATCCCCATGGCCCGCGCCCGGCGATGAGCCGGAAACAAGTCGCCGATCAGCGAGTTGGCAGCCGGCGCATAGCTGGCTTCACCGATGCCGATGCCCATGCGCACGATCAGGAAGCTCCAGAAGCTGCCGACCATGCCATTGACCGCCGTCAGTCCGCTCCATGCGGCCAGGCCCCACCCCATCAGTTTGCTGCGCGAACCGGTGTCGGCCATCCGCCCCAGGGGCAGGCCGGCGATCGCGTAAACGATGGTGAACGCCGTGCCGATGATCCCCAGTTGAAAATCGCTGAGGTGCCATTCCATGCGAATCGGTTCGATGATGATGGCCGGGATGGTGCGGTCGAAAAAGTTGAACAGGTTGGCCAGGAACAGCAGGAACAGAATGCGCCAGGCATTCGCCGCTTGGGTCGAGTTCTGCATGGGTCCGTCTCTTTTATTGTTATGGGGCTTCACTGCCAGCGCATCCGAGCCCGGAACCTGCAATCTAGTCAGGCCCGCCAACGCTGTCTGTAATTATTCGTAAAGCTGATACCTGTCCATGGCGCCCGGAGCTGCTCATGCAACGACTTATTTCCAAACGCTCTAACGTTCATTCCAAAATGGTAGACACCAATTTGCCACTACCGCTTGCGATCCGTACCTGACCTCTATACTTCAGGACATTCGCCGGCGTTGCTTGCACCGGTCAGGGAATCAACATGGGGCATGCTATGGAGTGGCTTGGTCTGCATTTCATTACCGAGCTGCCAGAGAGCGGGCAGGTCATACTCAATTGCATACATGACCCTTTTCTGGTGCTACTGGCTTATCTGGTCGCCTGTGCCGGCAGCTTTGCCACGCTGGACATGGCCGAGCGCGTCGCCCATGCGGAAAAACCCGCCTCCCGACGCCTATGGCGCTGGGTCGGTGCCGGGTGCCTGGCCGGCGGGATCTGGGCCATGCACTTCATCGGTATGCTGGCGTTCCAGGCGCCGGTCAATGTGCATTACCATCTACCCATCACCCTTGCCTCCCTGTTGATCGCCCTGCTGGCTTCATGGCTGGCGATGCACACGCTCAGCCGCCCGGCCTTGAACTTCTGGCAATGCCTCAAAGCTTCGATCTGGATCGGCCTGGGCATTGCCACCATGCATTACGTAGGCATGTCCGCCCTGCGCTCGCCAGCGATAACCTACTATCAACCGACCTTGTTCGCCCTCTCCATCGTGGTGGCGATTGGCGCCAGCCTCGCGGCATTGCTGCTGGCGAATTACTTGCGCAACGGCGCCGGGATGTTCCATCAGTTGCTCAAATACAGCGCCAGCCTGGTACTCGGGACAGGCATCATCAGCATGCATTTCACCGGCATGGCCGCCTTCAATCTGGTACTGCCCACCGGTAGCCTCGTGATCCAACCCGGGGAAAACAACCATCTGCAGTTGGGCCTGACGGTCGCGGTGATGACGCTGCTGATCATCGGCAGCAGCGTCAGTGCGGCGCTGGCGGACAAGAAGCTGCAACACAAGGAGCATGACCTGCAGCGGGTCAACTCACTGCTCACCCAACTGGATCAGGCCCGCATGTCGCTGCAACAGGTGGCGCACTACGACCCTTTGACCAACCTGATCAACCGCCGCGGTTTCAACCAGCTGTTCGCCGAGAAACTCATCGAGAAAACCCATGGGGGCGGCATGCTCGCCGTGTTGTTCCTCGACATCGACCATTTCAAGCGCATCAACGACAGCCTCGGTCACGACGCCGGCGACGAGTTGCTCAAAGTGATCGCCAGCCACATCAAAGGCTCGGTGCGCAGCCATGAAGACGTGGTGGCGCGCTTTGGTGGCGACGAGTTCTGCATGCTCATCAACCTGCATGATCGCGAAGAAGCGCGGCACATGGCGCAGCGGATCATGTTGAAAATGAAGGAGCCCATTGAGTTGGCCGGACGGCGCATGGTCATGACCACCAGCATCGGCATCAGCCTGTTTCCCGATGACGGCAAGACCTGTGACGAGCTGCTGAAAAACGCCGACCTGGCGCTGTACCAATCCAAGGGCAGTGGGCGCAATGGCCTGAATTTCTTCAGTGCCAATCTCAAGGCCCGTGCCACGCTGGAGCTGCAACTGGAGGAAGAGCTACGCCATGCCCTGCGCGAAGACACCGGCCTGATGCTCTATTACCAACCGATCTACGACTTGAAAACCGGCCAGGTGAGCAAGCTTGAAGCATTGATTCGCTGGCAACACCCGGTCCACGGATTCCTCGCACCCGACCGCTTCATCCCCCTCGCCGAGGCCAACGGCCTGATCACCGAACTGGACAACTGGGTGCTGCGCAAAGCCTGTGAAGACCTCGGTGAGTTGTCGCGCCAGGGATGCGAAGCCCTGAAGATCGCCGTGAACTGCTCGCCCCTGAGCCTGGCGCGCGAGGAACTGGCGGGGCAAATCGAACAGGCATTGCGCAGCGCGGGAGTCGCGCCGCAACGACTGGAGCTGGAGGTGACCGAAAATGCCCTGATGGGCAATATCGCCGACACCCTGGTACTGCTGCGACAGATCCGCGCCTTGGGCGTGTCGCTGTCGATCGATGATTTCGGCACCGGATACTCGTCCCTGGCCTATCTCAAGCGCTTGCCGCTGAACACGCTGAAAATCGACCGTTCGTTCATTCAGGACATTCCCAAGTCGACCCAGGACATGGAAATCGTCCAGGCGATTATCGCCATGGCCCACACTCTGCATCTGGACGTGGTCACCGAAGGCGTCGAAACCTTCGAGCAATACCAGTTTCTCGAATGCCACGATTGCGACTTTGTTCAGGGTTACCTGCTCAGCCGGCCGGTGCCGCTGGCTGAATTACGTCCGGTACTGAACGAAATCAACCAGCGCAGGCACACCTACACCCTTACCTCGTTGAATCTGCTGCACGGTACATCTGCACTAATGTAGACGGGTCTTTTTCCAGGAACCCCTGCCCGCCATGCAGTCGCATCAGCTGCGCCGCCAGGCCGCTGATCGGTGTCGCCGAACCCTGCTCGCGGGAAAACTTCACCGCCGTGTCCAGATCCTTGAGCAAGGTCCGCACATGCCATTTCACCGGTTCGAAACGGCTCTCGGCCATTTGCGGGGCGAGGATCTGCAACGGTTTCGAATCGGCAAAACCACCGGCCAGCGCCTCGGCGATCAGGCTCGCATCGACACCGGAACGCTCCGCCAGCGCCACCACTTCGGCAATCACCAGCGCATTGCAGGCGACGATCATCTGGTTGCAGGCCTTGGTCACCTGCCCGGCTCCGACAGCGCCCATGTGGGTCACGCGTTGGCCCAGATTCAACAACACGGGCTTGATGCGTTCGAGATTCGCCGCGTCGCCACCGACCATGATCGCCAGGCTCCCCGCCTCGGCACCGACCACGCCACCGGACACCGGCGCGTCAAGCCAGCCCATGCCGGTCCGGCTGGCAAGCTCTGTTGCCATTTCCCGCGTCGCGGTGGGTTCCAGGCTGGAGAAATCCACCAGCAACTGGCCGCTTTTCGCGCCTTCGACCACCCCGGTCGCGCCAAACACCACTTCACGCACCACCGAGGTATCCGCCAGGCACAACATCACCAGGTCCGCGTGCCGGCACAACTCAGCCGGTGTCGCGACCTGGCGGGCACCCGCCTCGACCAGCGGCGCGCATTTGGCCGGATTGCGGTTCCACACCGTCAGCGGATAACCCGCCGCCAGCAGGCGCCGACACATCGGCAGCCCCATCAGACCGATTCCGGCAAAACCCAACGAAGGTAGTGTTGACATCATTTTGCCTCTTTTTGATTAAAGATCGCCGAATATCGGCCGATTCATCATGACTCAGGAAAGGATTCCCCCGAGCGACGCTCAGGCCACGGCTCTGACGCTTGGGCCAAATACGCGCTGATAAAAGACGCGAGTTCTCATCCGTGACGGTTCGACGACAGCGTGTCGCCCGACCAACCAGCCCAGGTACATGGCGAACAATGACTTCCAAAAACAATCCGGCCACTGCGGTATCCGACCTGACCTTGAGCCCCGCGGCGAACAGCCCTTCATCGTCGAAGCCATTGCTCCCGTCACGCCCGCTGGCGACCCAGCAATACCTGTACTTCACCGAAACCAACACCGACCGCATCCTCGACAACCTCGACGGCCTGCGCGACATGGTGTTCCCGCGTCCACCGCACCTGGAAGGCGACAACGAACAGCACAGCGACCAGGAATTCCCGTCAGTGTGCCTGATCGGTCTGGGCCGCTGCGGTTCGAACATCGCGCTGGATGTCGCGGAGCTTGTATACAACGCCCGCAAGTTCTACCTCAACGAATTCAACAGTGAAGACCGCCTGTCGGCGGACAAGCGCTATGCCGAAAAAGGCTACAGCCCGGCCCAATGGATTCGCACCAACCTGCGCCTGATGCCGAACAAGGCGACCAAACCGGTGTTCCTGGTAGAGCCGCTGGTGATGCTCGGCGACCTCGACAAAGACATCGCCGGTCGCATCCGTTTCTCGCGCAAGGGTGAAAAAAGCGGTTTCCTGCGCGACTACAGCAAAATGAAAATCATGGACTTGTCGGAAGTCCACGCCGGTGGCGCCGGTAACGCGCCGATCCTCGGCCAATACCTGGCCAAGATCATCCTGAACAAGGACACCCAGCGCTTCTCCAGCCCTGACTGGAAGATGATTCACTCGTACCTGATCGACAGCTGCGGCATCAAGGCCAACCAATCGCGCCTGTACTTCTCGATCTTCAGTGCCGGTGGCGGTACGGGGTCGGGCATGGCTTCGGAATTCGGCCTGGCCCAGCAACACTCGTACATGAACAAGACCTTCGACACCAAGCCGATGGATGAGCACGACAGCAAGAGCGGTCACTCCTTCGTCTTCGAGCCGATTTTCACCAGCGGCATCTGCGTACTGCCGAACATTTCCGATCACCGCAGTGAAATGTCCGAAGCGCTGCACATCAACGCCGGTCGGCTGCTGTGTAAATACCTGTCGGAAGAGTGGGACTTCTCCTACAACTTCGCCAACGAAGACAGCAGCGAAGCCAGCGTCATGGGCCGTATCCGCCCGTGGAACGCGATGATGCTGATTTCCAACGACATCATGCGTTACGCCGAAGAAAGCGACGACGGCAACATCCAGAACATTGATGTCAATGCCATGGAGAAGCACGCCAACCAGTACATCTCGCAGCAGATCTTCAACATTCTGACGGCGCAAGCGGTAACGACCGACTACGACCAGAACTATTTCCGTCGCGCCGGCATCGACATCGGCGAAACCATTCGCCTGGACGCCAACGACCTGTTCATGAGCCTGGCCGGCCCGGTGGCGATTGCCTACGCCGAGTCCGTGGTTCCGGAAACCCCGGCGCCTACCAGCGACAAGTTCAAGGTGTTCGAGAAAGAGCCGCAGCGCCTGAACATCGACGATCTGTTCTTCCGCTCCATCGACCTGCCGCACTTCAACAAGGTCACCCAGGCCATCGAAGGCATCAGCCTGCTGCCGATCGAGTCCAAGCGCTATCGTGCGTCGCTGGAGCAGTACAAGAATTCCGGCTACGACGCGGCGGCCCTGCACGACCTGCACTTCTTCAAGAACTGCTCGTCGGTGGTGTCGATCGTTTCGCTGCCGAAGGACTACAAGCTGTCCTACATGGACCTGAACCGGTTGAAGACCCATCTCAACAACCTGTTCCCCAATACCACGCTCAAACGCTACGCACTGGTAATCGGTGCCTCGGCCAACCTGTCGCTGACCACCCTGATCGCCAAGAGCCCGTGCCTGTCGGACGACTTCCTGACGCTGATCGTGGCCTTCATCAAACGTTGCTTCGCACGCAGTCCGTACCGTTTCGACGAAACCCTGGATAACTCGATGCTGGACTTCATCGTCAACGAAGAGTTCGACGAAGCGCGGATTGATGACTTGCTCAACGAGTTCGAGAACCCGGCGAAGATCCTCGATACCAACTGGTACGCGATCAAACCGATGTACGAGAAGAAATACCGCGAGCTGATCAACGACAAGGACAAGTTTGTCTCGATCAACGACATTCGTTTGTCGCGCGATTGCGTGAAGAAAGCGATCAAATACCTGCGTGAGATCTACCGTCACCGCATCGGCAAGACCAAGGTTATTTCGCTGAATAACCACACAGGCAAAACCTTCTAAACCGCGTCGTTCCCTTCGCGAGCAGGCTCGCTCCCACAGGATTCAGTGATGATCTTGGGAGAGCGAGCCTGCTCGCGAAGACCTCCTCGGATTCACGCAATCCCAACATCCAGAAACAATTGAGCAGCCCTCAGGCTGCCCGCTCAACTGTTCCCGTTACGTTTACGTCACCGTGAAGCTGTGGCTTTTCTCTACGGCAACGTGCCATCACGCTACTCGGCTACACACTTTTGGTCAGCGGCGACGCGCACCAAACAAGTGCATGCATTCAGGCCTTTGCTCTTTCCTGGATCAGGATCCACGGCGAAACCACCACTGCCCACAACTGCGGATCCCGTTCGAAAAGATCCAGCGCCCGCGTTTCAGACAGCTTGGCGACCTTGTCGCAGGCCAGCCAGGCAGCGACTTTCTCACCTTCGTCGGTGGCCACGGCCTCGGCGGCAGCGATCAAATCCAGGCCGGGGTCGACCCACAATAGGGCACCCTTGGCAAAGAACGGCTCCAACTCCTTCCAGGTAATAGATGCGGTTTCACCAAGCAGCTTGGCATAGAGGGTGCTAGGTTCTTCAGTCATGGGTCCGGTCCGGAAAAGAAATTGACGCAATGATAACGTCGGTGGTCTGGCAGAAAAACCCAGAAGCAATTTGCATCACTGAATGAAAAGAGCAGGAAAGCCAAGGAATGCACGGAATCTGGCTATAAGCCCGTCAACGCCCCGCCGCAATTCTGACTTTTTCTTTCAAAAAAGCGACACCCCCAAGTTTTGCCCCCTGGCGCCAGCTTCCCAGGCTGACAATCGGCGCTCTACACTGTACCGGTACAGTTGCCGAGGGGCTTTTCCGGGGAATGTCGTAGATACTGACCCGGTTCTGCTGCCGACGGCGCCAGGACTATAAAAACTACAACAGTAAGAGTGGAGCACTATGACTAAGGCTACTAAGCAGATTTCCAAACTGTTTGCCGCTATGGTTCTGGCCGGGGTTGCCAGCCATTCGTTCGCAGCTGACACCATCAAGATCGGCATCGCCGGCCCTAAAACCGGCCCTGTAGCCCAATACGGCGACATGCAGTTCAGTGGCGCCAAAATGGCCATCGAACAGATCAACGCCAAAGGCGGCGTAGACGGCAAGAAACTCGAAGCCGTTGAATACGATGACGCCTGTGATCCAAAACAAGCGGTAGCGGTCGCGAACAAAGTCGTCAACGACGGCGTTAAATTCGTGGTCGGCCACCTGTGCTCCAGCTCCACTCAACCGGCTTCGGACATCTACGAAGACGAAGGCGTGATCATGATCACTCCGGCTGCCACCAGCCCGGACATCACCACCCGTGGTTACAAAATGGTGTTCCGCACCATCGGTCTGGACAGCGCCCAGGGCCCTGCCGCCGGTAACTACATCGCCGATTTCGTAAAACCGAAAATCGTTGCTGTCCTGCACGACAAACAGCAATACGGTGAAGGCATCGCCACTGCCGTCAAACAAACCCTCGAGAAGAAAGGCACCAAGGTTGCCGTGTTCGAAGGCATCAACGCCGGCGACAAAGACTTCTCCTCGATCATCGCCAAGCTCAAGCAAGCCAACGTCGACTTCGTCTACTACGGCGGCTACCACCCGGAGCTGGGCCTGATCCTGCGTCAAGCGGATGAAAAAGGCCTGAAAGCCAAGTTCATGGGTCCGGAAGGCGTGGGTAACGATTCGATCTCGCAGATCGCCCAGAAGTCCTCCGAAGGCCTGCTGGTGACCTTGCCGAAATCCTTCGACCAGGATCCGGCCAACGTCGCCCTGGCTGACGCGTTCAAAGCCAAGAAAGAAGACCCGAGCGGTCCGTTCGTGTTCCCGGCCTACTCGGCTGTGACCGTGATCGCCGACGGCATCAAGGCTGCCAAGTCCGAAGACTCCGCCAAAGTGGCTGAAGCCATCCACGCCGGCACCTTCAAGACGCCTACCGGCGACCTGAGCTTCGACGAGAAAGGCGACCTGAAAGACTTCAAATTCGTGGTTTACGAGTGGCACTTCGGCAAACCAAAAACTGAAGCCAAGCCTCAGTAAGGCCTTGCCTGACTGACTGCCAATAAAGCCCACGGCGTGCCGTGGGCTTTGTTTTACGAACGTACCTGGGCCGCGCTGGCGTGATCCGCTAGTCTCCCCACCTGAAAATCTCAAAACCGTCATCAGCGGTTCGCTGGCAAACCCCGAGTCCGAAGTGGATGCAGATCCACGGGATCGGGCGGGAAAATGACTCCACCAGTGAAATGCGTATCAGGTTTTTAGGAGCGCTGTAATGCCTGACATCTATCACTTCTTCCAACAGCTGGTTAATGGTTTGACCATTGGCAGCACGTATGCCCTGATCGCCATCGGCTATACGATGGTTTACGGCATCATTGGAATGATCAACTTCGCCCACGGCGAGGTGTACATGATCGGCTCCTACGTGGCGTTCATCGCCATCGCCGGGCTGGCCATGATGGGACTCGACAGTGTTCCGCTGTTGATGACCGCCGCTTTCCTGGCGACCATCGTTGTCACCAGTGCCTACGGCTACAGCATCGAACGGATCGCCTACCGCCCCTTGCGCGGCAGCAACCGTCTGATCCCGCTGATCTCCGCCATCGGCATGTCGATCTTCCTGCAGAACACGGTTCTGCTGGCGCAAGACTCCAAGGACAAATCCATTCCCAACCTGATTCCGGGCAACTTTGCCTTCGGGCCAGGTGGCGCACATGAAGTGCTGATTTCCTACATGCAAATCGTGGTGTTCGTGGTGACCCTGATCGCCATGCTCGGCCTGACGCTGTTCATCTCCCGCTCTCGCCTGGGTCGCGCCTGCCGCGCCTGTGCCGAAGACATCAAGATGGCCAACCTGCTGGGTATCAACACCAACAACATCATCGCCCTGACCTTCGTCATCGGTGCCGCGCTGGCGGCCATCGCGGCCGTGCTGCTGAGCATGCAATACGGCGTGATCAACCCGAACGCCGGTTTCCTGGTCGGCCTCAAGGCCTTCACCGCCGCGGTACTGGGCGGTATCGGCAGCATTCCGGGCGCCATGCTCGGCGGGCTGGTACTGGGTGTGGCAGAAGCTTTCGGTGCCGATATCTTCGGCGACCAGTACAAGGACGTCGTAGCCTTCGGTCTCTTGGTTTTGGTGTTGTTGTTCCGGCCAACCGGCCTGCTGGGCCGTCCGGAGGTTGAGAAAGTATGACTAGGAATCTTAAACAGGCGTTTTTCAGCGCCTTGCTGGTGTGGGCCGTGGCCTACCCGGTACTGGGTCTGAAGCTGACCATCGTCGGTATCCACCTCGAAGTCCATGGCACCAGCACCGCGACGCTGATCACCATCGCCGTGTGCTCGGTGCTGATGTTCCTGCGTGTCTTGTTCGACCAGCAGATCAGCTCGGCCTGGCGCTCCTCGCCAGGCATGCCGCTGATCCCGGCCAAGGCCACCAACTTCCTGACCCTGCCGAGCACCCAACGCTGGTTCATCATTGCGTTGATCGCCGGTGCGCTGATCTGGCCGTTCTTCGGCTCTCGCGGCGCGGTGGACATCGCGACACTGGTGCTGATCTACGTGATGCTCGGCCTGGGCCTGAACATCGTGGTCGGCCTGGCCGGCCTGCTCGACCTCGGTTACGTCGGCTTCTACGCCGTCGGCGCCTACAGCTATGCGCTGCTGTCGCACTACTACGGCCTGAGCTTCTGGATCTGCCTGCCGATTGCCGGCCTGATGGCGGCCACCTTCGGCTTCCTGCTCGGTTTCCCGGTGCTGCGTCTGCGCGGCGACTACCTGGCGATCGTGACCCTGGGCTTCGGTGAAATCATCCGTCTGTTCCTGCGTAACCTGACCGGCCTCACGGGCGGTCCGAACGGCATCAGCAACATCGAGAAACCGACGTTCTTCGGCCTGACCTTCGAACGTAAAGCCGCCGAAGGCATGCAGACTTTCCACGAGTACTTCGGCCTGGCATACAACTCGATCAACAAGGTGATCTTCCTTTACCTGGTTGCATTGCTCCTGGCACTGGCTGCGCTGTTCGTCATCAACCGCCTGCTGCGCATGCCGCTGGGCCGCGCCTGGGAAGCACTGCGCGAAGACGAGATCGCCTGCCGTGCACTGGGTCTCAACCCTACCGTGATCAAACTGTCGGCCTTTACCCTGGGCGCCAGTTTTGCCGGTTTCGCCGGTAGCTTTTTCGCTGCCCGTCAAGGCCTGATCACGCCGGAGTCCTTCACTTTCATCGAGTCGGCGATCATCCTCGCCATCGTGGTACTGGGTGGCATGGGCTCGCAGCTGGGTGTGATCCTGGCCGCCGTGGTGATGATCCTGTTGCCGGAAATGATGCGTGAGTTCAGTGAGTACCGCATGCTGATGTTCGGTGCCTTGATGGTACTGATGATGATCTGGCGCCCTCAGGGTCTGCTGCCCATGCAACGTCCTCACATGGAGCTGCGCAAATGAGCCGCGAGATCCTTAAAGTAGAAAACCTGAGCATGCGCTTCGGCGGCTTGCTGGCGGTCAACGGCGTTGCCTTGAGCGTGAAAGAGAAACAAGTGGTTGCACTGATCGGCCCCAACGGCGCCGGCAAGACCACCGTGTTCAACTGCCTGACCGGCTTCTACAAGCCGAGCGGCGGCAGCATCCTGCTGGACGGCGAGCAGATCGAAGGCCTGCCGGGCCACAAGATCGCTCTCAAAGGCGTGGTGCGTACCTTCCAGAACGTGCGGCTGTTCAAGGACATGACCGCGGTCGAGAACCTCTTGATCGCCCAGCATCGTCACCTGAACACCAACTTCCTGTCCGGCCTGTTCAAGACCCCGTCGTTCCGCAGAAGCGAGCGCGAGGCCATGGAATATGCCGAGTACTGGCTGGACAAGGTCAACCTGCGTGAATTCGCCAACCGTCCGGCCGGCACCCTGGCCTACGGTCAGCAACGTCGCCTGGAAATCGCCCGCTGCATGATGACCCGTCCGCGGATCCTGATGCTCGACGAACCGGCCGCCGGCCTGAACCCGAAGGAAACCGAAGATCTGAAGGCGCTGATCAGCGTGTTGCGTGAAGAGCACAATGTCACCGTGCTGCTGATCGAACACGACATGAAACTGGTCATGAGCATTTCCGACCATATCGTCGTGATCAACCAGGGCACGCCTCTGGCCAACGGTACGCCGGATGAGATCCGCGACAATCCTGAAGTGATCAAAGCCTACCTGGGGGAAGCGTAAATGCTGCAGTTCGAAAACGTTTCCACCTTCTACGGCAAGATCCAGGCCCTGCACAGCGTCAACGTCGAAGTCCGCCAGGGCGAAATCGTGACCCTGATCGGCGCCAACGGTGCCGGCAAGTCCACGCTGCTGATGACCCTGTGCGGTTCGCCTCGGGCCCACAGCGGCAGCATCCGCTACATGGGTGAAGAACTGGTTGGCCAGGACTCCTCGCAGATCATGCGCAAGAGCATCGCCGTGGTTCCGGAAGGTCGTCGGGTGTTTTCCCGCCTGACCGTGGAAGAGAACCTGTCCATGGGCGGTTTCTTCACGGCCAAGGGCGACTATCAGGAACAAATGGACAAGGTCCTCGGACTTTTCCCACGCCTGAAAGAGCGCTTCAACCAGCGCGGCGGCACCATGTCCGGCGGCGAACAGCAGATGCTGGCCATCGGCCGTGCGCTGATGAGCAAGCCCAAGCTGTTGCTGCTCGACGAACCGTCGCTGGGCCTGGCTCCGATCATCATCCAGCAGATCTTCGACATCATCGAACAACTGCGCAAGGACGGTGTGACGGTGTTCCTGGTCGAGCAGAACGCCAACCAGGCGCTGAAAATCGCTGACCGTGCCTACGTGCTGGAAAACGGCCGGGTGGTGATGACCGGCACCGGTGAAGCGCTGCTGACCGATCCGAAAGTGCGTGACGCCTACCTCGGTGGCTGAGCCTTTGCGGTAAACAAAAAAACGGCCTTCGCGGGCCGTTTTTTTTGCGCCAATCTCAACAGCGACGTTGCCCCCCTGTGGGAGCGAGCCTGCTCGCGAAAGCGGTGGGACATTCAACATTGATGTATCTGACACGTCCCCATTCGCGAGCAGGCTCGCTCCCACAGGATGTGCGCTTGCGGTTTATAGCCGATCCAGCGCTTCCCCACTGCGCTTGAACCACCCCATCAAATAATCCGCCAGCACCTGCGTGCGTTTCGGCAAGCCGCCTTGATACGGATGCACCAGGTACATCGGCATGCTTCGGGTCTGATAGTCACGTAACAGCCAGCGCAAACGTCCGTCAGCCAATTCCGCCGGCAGCAGGTAAGACGGCAAACGGGCAATACCGGCGCCGGCCAGGGCAGCTTTCTTCAGCAGGTTGTAATGGTTGCTGGCGAACGGCCCGGAGACCCGTACCCGCAGCAGTTCGTGTTGCTGGTGATACAGCCACTCCTCACGACCGCTGTAATGACTGTTGAGCAGGCATCGGTGTTCGGCCAACGCTTGGGGTGTCTGCGGTTCACCGTATTGCTCCAGATAGGCCGGGCTCGCGCAGGTCATCTCGTGCCAGGCCAGCAGCGGACGCGCCACCAGTCGCTGGTCATTGGCCACGTCAGAGCGGATCGCCAGATCGAAGCCGTCGCGCGCCAGTTCGCGGTAACTGTTGTTGAGCTCCAGTTCGATCTGCACCTCGGGGTACTTGGCCGAGAATTCCAGCAGCAGGCCATCAAAGAAGGTTTCTCCCAGCGACACCGGAACTGTCATACGGACCGGACCGGCCATATCGTCCTTCAATCGCGCCAGGGCCTGACGTGCCCTTTCCACTTGTACTACAAGCGCCTGGGCTTGTGGCAACAACGCCGCACCGGCTGCCGTCAGGCTCAGGCGTCGTGTGGTGCGTTGCAACAACACCACGGCAAATTGCGTTTCCAGTTGGCTGATACGCTTGGACAGCTGCCCCTTGCTGCAACCGAGCTGCTGGGCGGCCAAGGTAAAACTGCCCGCTTCGACCAATACGGCGAACGCCGCCAGATCATCCATTTCACTCATGGATTGTTTCCATTTGAAAACCAAAGGTTGCCTATTAGCGCGCTTATCAGCAGAAAAAACCACCCTAAACTGAAGCCACATTCAATCCAGTGGAGGAACGGCAACATGAAAATTCTTTTGATCGGCGCAGGCGGCACCATTGGTTCGGCCATCGACAAGGAACTGTCTCAACGCCACGAAATCGTGCGCATCAACCGCAACAGCGGCGACTTTCAGG
Organism: Pseudomonas sp. SDO5532_S415; assembly: GCF_054071155.1. Taxonomy (NCBI): domain Bacteria; kingdom Pseudomonadati; phylum Pseudomonadota; class Gammaproteobacteria; order Pseudomonadales; family Pseudomonadaceae; genus Pseudomonas; species Pseudomonas sp. SDO5532_S415. Next base: position 23,856 of record NZ_JBSVWS010000019.1, read on the forward strand.
TGGACATCAGCGACAGCGCCTCGATTCGCAAACTGTTCGAGCAAACCGGCAAGTTCGACGCGTTGATCAGCGCCGCCGGCAACGTGACCTTCGCCCCGTTGGATGAGATGACCGAAGAGAGTTTTGCCCTGGGCCTGAAAGACAAGCTGATGGGCCAGGTCAATCTGTTGCTGATCGGCCGCGAGTTTGCCAATGACGGCGCGTCGTTCACCTTCACCACCGGTGTGCTCAGCCACGACCCGATCCGCAGTGGTGCCTCGGCAGCGCTGGTCAACGGCGCGCTGGACAGCTTCGTCCGTGCCGCCGCCATCGAACTGCCACGCGGCCTGCGGGTCAACTCGATCAGCCCGAACGTGCTGGTCGAAGCCATGGGTAAATACGCCCCGTACTTCCGCGGCTTCAAACCGGTTCCTGCGGCGGATGTGGCATTGGCCTACGCCAAGAGCGTCGAAGGCTTGCTGACCGGCCAGACCTTTCACGTCGGCTAACACAACACCCTCCCTGTAGGAGCGAGCTTGCTCGCGATGGGCGTTAACGATGGCGAGGGCTATCTGAATGAACGCGGCGTCTTCATGTTTTTCGCGAGCAAGCTCGCTACTACAGGGTGATTGATACCCATCGCCAGGGTTGTGATGGAGGATCAGGCTGAGTAACGTGGCGGCACTTGTCAGGAGACCCCAAGATGCGTGTTGCCCGTTCCTTAGTCCTTGTTGCCCTGCTCCCCTTGTTCGCAGCCTGTCAGTTGCTCGACGGTTCGCGTGAAAGCGCCTCTCATGTGGGCCAGACCCGCATGCAAGGCCAGTTGAGCGCCGCCGACGGCAAACTGTTGTTCCAGCCTTGCGGCGAACAACGTCGTTATTCTGTCAACGACACGGGCGGCACCAGCGTCCTGCAACAGGCCGCGAGCCTGGCCGATGCCCAGGGCAAGTTGTTTGCCGATGTGCGCGGGCGGATCGTTTCCAGTACCGGCGACGGTCAACTCGACATTGAACAGCTGTATCGCATCGAGCAGACAGGTCACGCCTGTGACGATCCCGACTTCAAAAAGCTGATCCTGCGCGCGACTGGCCATGAGCCCGAGTGGAGTGTGAGAGTCAGCGGTAAAGGCATGATCATCGACCGCGTCGCCCAACCACCCTTGGCCGTCCCCTACGTCGAAGAGCAACTGGGCGATGGCCGCTTCAATCTCAGTACCGAAGCCAATAATCAACACATCGAACTGTGGGTCGCGCCGCAACGCTGCGTCGACAGCAGCAGCGGCAGCGTCCTGCACATGAGTGCCGAGCTGCGGATCGACGGCCAGGTGCAACGCGGTTGCGGGTATTTCGGCGGATCGCGCGACGACTGATCGTTTAAGCCTCACGGCACCCGGTCTTTGCGGCTTATAATCGCCGCCTTCAAACGCCCTGGCGCAGTTGTGCGCCCCGCGAACCGGATCCCGTCATGTTACGAATCACTGAACTCAAGCTGCCGATCGACCATCCCGATGAAGACTTGCGCCCTGCCATCGTGCAACGCCTGGGCATCGCCAGCGATGATCTGCTCGACTTCACCTTGTTCAAGCGCAGCTACGATGCGCGCAAAAAATCCTCCGAGCTGTGCTTCATCTACACCATCGACCTCAACGTTCGCGATGAGGCTGCGGTGCTGCACAAGTTCGCCGATGACCGTAACGTCAACGTGGCACCGGATGTCAGCTACAAAATGGTTGGCCAGGCGCCGACCGACCTGAGCGCGCGTCCGATCGTCGTCGGCTTCGGACCCTGCGGCATTTTCGCCGGGCTGCTGCTGGCGCAGATGGGCTTCAAGCCGGTCATCCTCGAGCGCGGCCCCGATGTGCGCCAGCGCACCAAGGATACCTGGGGCCTGTGGCGCAAAAGCGTACTCAACCCCGAATCCAACGTGCAGTTCGGCGAAGGCGGTGCGGGGACGTTCTCCGACGGCAAGCTCTACAGCCAGATCAAGGACCCGAAATTCCTTGGCCGCAAAGTCCTGCACGAGTTCGTCAAGGCCGGTGCGCCGGAAGAAATCCTCTACGTCAGCAAACCGCACATTGGTACGTTCCGTCTGACCGGCGTCGTGGAAAACATGCGTGAAGAGATCCGCGCCCTCGGCGGTGAAGTGCGCTTTCAGCAGCGGGTCACCGACGTGCTGATCGAAGACGGGCAACTGGTCGGCGTCGAACTCCACGGCGGCGAGCAGATTCATTCGAAACACGTGATCCTGGCCCTCGGCCACAGCGCCCGGGACACGTTCCGCATGCTTCACGGCCGCGGCGTGTACATGGAAGCCAAGCCGTTCTCGGTCGGTTTCCGTATCGAGCACCCGCAGTCGCTGATCGACCGCGCGCGCCTGGGCAAGTACGCCGGTCACCCGAAACTGGGCGCCGCCGACTACAAACTGGTGCACCACGCCAAAAACGGCCGCTCGGTCTACAGCTTCTGCATGTGCCCGGGCGGCACCGTGGTGGCGGCAACGTCCGAGCCGAACCGCGTGGTCACCAACGGCATGAGTCAATACTCGCGTAACGAACGCAACGCCAACTCCGGGATCGTCGTCGGGATTACCCCGGAAGTCGACTATCCGGGCGGTCCGCTGGCCGGTATCGAGCTGCAGGAACGCCTGGAGTCCCACGCCTACGTGCTGGGCGGCAGCAACTACGAAGCACCGGCGCAACTGGTCGGCGACTTCATCGCGGGCAAGCCGTCCACCGAACTGGGCAGCGTTGAACCGTCCTACAAACCTGGCGTTGCCTTGGGTGACTTGGCGCTGGCCCTGCCAGCCTTCGCCATCGAAGCCATTCGCGAAGCCTTGCCGGCATTCGAGAAGCAGATTCGCGGTTACTCGTTGCACGACGCGGTCTTGACCGGAATCGAGACCCGCACCTCGTCGCCACTGCGGATCACCCGTAACGAGTCGATGCAGAGCCTGAACGTGAAGGGCTTGTTCCCGGCCGGTGAAGGCGCGGGTTATGCGGGGGGGATTCTGTCGGCGGGAGTGGACGGGATTCGGATTGCGGAAGCAGTTGCCCGAGACATTCTCGGCATCGAGGCCTGATACAAATCCCCTGTGGGAGCGGGCTTGCTCGCGAAAGCGGTCGATCAGTCAACATCGGCGTTGAATGACACTCCGTCTTCGCGAGCAGGCTCGCTCCCACAATGGTTCTTCAGCGTTCTCAGATATTGGCGCGCAACACGCTGGCCGGCAACGCCACGCCCTGTTCGACGCTCGCCGCTACCACTGCCATCAACCCGCTCAACTCATACCCCTCGGCCTTGAGCCATTTCTGGTCGTAGTAAGTCGTGGCATAGCGCTCGCCGCTGTCGCACAAAATCGCCACGATCGACCCCGTCTCCCCTGCTGCCGCCATTTGCTGCGCCGCCATCAGTGCGCCGATCAGGTTGGTTCCGCTCGATCCGCCGACATGTCGGCCCAACCGCTCGGCCAGGTAATGCATGGCCGCCAGTGACAACGCGTCCGGCACCTTGACCATCGCGTCGATCACCTTGGGCAGGAACGACGCTTCCACCCGTGGCCGGCCAATGCCTTCGATTCGCGAACCGTGATCCAGGCGCAGGCTGGCATCGCCGGTCAGGTAGTAATCGAAAAACACCGAACGCTCGGCATCGGCACACAGCACGCGCGTGCAATGTTGGCGATAGCGCACGTAGCGCCCCAGGGTGGCCGTGGTGCCGCCGGTGCCGGGGCTGGAAATCAACCAGCTCGGCTCCGGATGCTTTTCGAAACGCATCTGCTGGAAGATCGATTCGGCAATGTTGTTGTTCGCCCGCCAGTCGGTGGCGCGCTCGGCATAGGTGAACTGGTCGATGAAATGCCCATCGTGTTCCCGCGCCAAGCGTTCGGACTCCGCGTAAATCTGTGTCGGATCGGCAACCAGGTGAGTCTGGCCACCGTAGAAAGCAATCTGCGCGATCTTCTCTTTGGACGTGCTGGCCGGCACCACCGCAATGAACGGCACCCCCAGCAAACGGGCGAAATACGCCTCGGAAATCGCCGTCGAGCCACTGGACGCTTCAATCACCGGCGCGCCGGGCTTGAGCCAGCCGTTACACAACGCATAGAGAAACAATGACCGGGCCAGGCGATGTTTGAGACTGCCAGTGGGATGGCTGGATTCGTCCTTGAAATACAACTCGATGCCCGGAAAACCCGGCAGCGGCAAAGGAATCAGGTGGGTGTCGGCGCTGCGCTGGAAGTCGGCTTCGATGATCCGGATGGCTTCGCGGGCCCACTGTCGGTTGTCGCTCATGTTGGTTTTCTCGTTGGCTCGGGCAGGAGTCTGGCTCAATCACCAAGCTTAGGAAAAATCCTACATCCCGCACAGGTACAGCTGAAGTTCAATACGCCTGGCAACTGCTAGGCTCAGCTGCGTTGGAGAAAGGCTGCTTGTAACGACATATAACAAAAAAGAATATAACTTTTGTTTTAACTTCTAAGGGCACGGGTTAGGGTGTTCGACCTTTTGAATCGATTAATGGAGAGCGACTTTGCCTCTGCGTAGCACTTTCACGCGTTTCTTTCAGTTGGAAGCTGCCAGCGGTCTTCTGTTGATCGCCGCAGCCATTCTGGCTTTGATCATCAACAATTCCTCGCTGTCGTGGCTGTACAACGGTTTGCTGGACACGCCCGTGGTGGCCCAGGTCGGTGCGCTGAAGATCGCCAAACCGCTGCTGCTGTGGATCAACGACGGCCTGATGGCCCTGTTCTTCCTGCTGATCGGCCTGGAAGTCAAGCGCGAAGTCCTCGACGGGCAACTGTCCAAGCCGTCGCAAATCGTCCTGCCCGGCGCGGCCGCCATCGGTGGCATGGTGGTACCGGCGCTGATCTACTGGTTCCTCAACCGTGACAACCCGCCGGCCCTGAGCGGCTGGGCGATCCCGACTGCCACCGACATCGCTTTCGCCCTTGGCGTGCTGGCGCTGTTGGGCAAACGGGTTCCGGTATCGTTGAAGCTGTTCCTGATGACCCTGGCGATCATCGACGACCTCGGCGCAATCATCATCATTGCGATCTTCTATTCCGGTGCGCTGTCGACCCTGTCCCTGGCGCTGGCCGCGGCCTGCATCGCGGCGCTGATCGGCATGAATCGGTTCGGTGTGGTCAAGCTCGGGCCGTACATGATCATCGGCCTGATCCTCTGGGTATGTGTACTCAAGAGCGGTGTGCACGCCACACTGGCCGGTGTGACCCTGGCTTTCTGCATTCCGCTACGCACGAAAAACGCCGAACCCTCTCCACTGCTGACCCTGGAGCACGCCCTGCATCCATGGGTGGCCTACGGCATCCTGCCGCTGTTCGCCTTCGCCAACGCCGGCCTGTCCCTGAGCGGCGTGACCGTCGAAAGCTTCACCCATCACGTGCCAATGGGCATTGCGGTCGGCCTGCTGCTGGGCAAAACCCTCGGCGTGTTCGGCCTGACCTGGCTGGCGGTGAAATCCGGCATCGCCGCCCTGCCCCAAGGCGCCAACTGGGGCCAGGTGCTGGGCGTGGCGATCCTCTGTGGCATCGGCTTCACCATGAGCCTGTTCGTCGGCTCCCTGGCCTTCGTACCTGGCGCCAGCGAATACGCCGGGATGGATCGGATGGGGATTCTGACCGGTTCGATACTGGCGGCGTTGATCGGTTATGCGGTGACGGCGGCGGCGAGTCGCAAGAACGCGCTACAACAGGTTTAGCCAAAGACACCACCATCCCTCGCCACAGGCAAAAAAAACCCCGACCAGTCACCCGGTCGGGGTTTTCTTTTACCTGTATTCCCGCTTAGTGCGTAACGCGGCTTGTACCGTCAACCGTGGCAATACGCACACGCTCGCCAACACGGAACACTTCGTTTTCCTGCACCTGCTGCACGTAGGCGCGCATGCTGCCGTCGTCTTCGCGCACGGTGATTTCAACACCTTGAGTACGGGTCAGGCCTTCTTCGGCCGCCGAGCCCACCAGGCCGCCGGCCACTGCGCCGATGACCGCAGCCACGATGCTGCCTTTGCCGCCACCGATGGCGCTACCACCGACACCACCGACCGCCGCACCCGCCAGGCCGCCGATCGGGGTTTTGGTGCCTTCGATTTTCACCGGGCGCAATGCTTCGATGGTGCCCATGCGAACCGTCTGCACGCGACGCGCTTCGTCACGGGAGTAGGAGTCACCGGTCAGGCTCGATTGGCAGCCAGTGAGCAACATCGCCATCGTGGAAAAGGAAGCAACCAGCAGAACAGACTTACGCATAGCATCAACTCCAAAGGACAGGTAACCATTAAACTCCGCAGCTTGACGCCTGTCACGGCATCGCCCGGATAAAATTGTTTCGATTCAGGCCTTGTACAGGCACTTAAACGAATTCATCACACGGTAGCGGCAAATTTCGCAATTTGCGCTGCGGCACAGGATTTTCATGGATTACTTTATCATTGTCGTCACCACCGCCGCCGGTCTGTATTTCCACTGGTGGCTTTACGTGCGGATCAAACGCTGGATGGACCGCGACCTGGCGTTAGCGCTGGCCGGAGGCGACGAACGCAAAAAAGCGTTCATGCTCCAGCAACTGGCGAACGCTCAAGCGCAAAAGATCAAGCGTCGAGACCTGCCGCAATGGCTGGAAGCCGCTGCGGCAGACTATCCCGACCGGTAGACGCTTCAGGGGGCCAGACGTTCAAGAATCCAGTCAGCGCCTTGAGAGCGATAGTTGAGGCGATCATGCAGGCGGCTCGAACGGCCTTGCCAGAACTCGATGCGCTCCGGCAGCAAACGATAACCGCCCCAGTGTTCGGGGCAGTGAGGCTGGCTGTCGCTGAAACGTTGCTCGGTGTCCTTGAGTAGTGCTTCGAGCTCGGCGCGACCGGCAATCACCCGGCTTTGCGGTGAAGCCCAGGCACCGAGGCGACTGCCCAGCGGGCGAACCTGATAGTAAGCATCAGATTCTTCAGGCGTGACCTTCACCACCCGCCCTTCGATGCGCACCTGGCGCTCCAGGGTCGGCCAGAAAAAGGTCATCGCCGCGAACGGGTTCTCAGCCAGTTGCTGGCCCTTGGCGCTGTCATAGTTGGTAAAGAAGGTGAAACCCTGGGCATCCAGGCCCTTGAGCAACAGGATCCGGCAATGCGGCCGACCGTCCTGATCGACAGTGGCCAAGGTCATGGCGTTGGCTTCCACCGGTGCCTGCTCGGTTTTCACCGCGTCGGCGAACCATTGGTGGAACAGCGCGAACGGCTCGGCCGGGGCTTGCGCCTCGGTCAGGCCATCACGGGTGTAATCGCGGCGCATATCAGCCAGGGCCTTGGTCATGGCGCATTCCTTTTGGTTAACAAATCACTTCTTTGTGGTATCGGCGGCGGCGACTTTTTTCGTATCAGCTGCGGCTTTGGCGGGTGCAGTCTTCTTCGCCGGGGTCGCGGTTTTAGCCGGTGCCTTTTTTGCCGGGGCCTTGGCGGCTTTCTTGGCTGGCGCTTTTTTCGCCACGGGTGCAGCCGCTTTCTTCGCATCGGCGGGCGCTGGACTCACAGGCTTGGCAACCGGCTTGACGTCCTGGGCCGCCACCATGCGCACAGGTGCCGGGGCAGGCATGTTGTACTTGCTGAGCAAGGCGACCATGGTGTTTTGCGGAGTCACCAGCAGCTCCACGCGGCGGTTCAGGGCACGCCCTTCAACGCTGTCGTTGGCGGCACGCGGGGCTTCACTGCCCATGCCGCGCAGCATCAGACGATCGCGCTGCAGGCCGCTGAGACGGAAAATCGCTGCAACCGACTGGGCGCGCTCCTGGCTCAGCTTGACGTTGGCCGGTGCGGCACCCGAGGTGTCGCTGTGGCCTAGCACCAGAACGGCAGTTTTAGGGTCGGCTTCAAGAATTTTCGCCACGCGGGTGAACGGACCGAGGGTAACGGGCAACAGCATGGCCGGGCGGTCCGGGTTGAACGAGCCTTCGACCGGCGCCGTCACCACCAGCACGTTTTCACGGCGTTCCAGTTGCAGGTTGCTGTCCTTGATCGCTGTGCGCAGACGCGGTTCATAGTCGTCGAGCCAGGCCTGGGTGACTTTCGGATCCGGCATAGGTACGGCTTTGGCCGTGGTTGTTTCCTTGCCGCCGAACGGCCACCACCAACTACCACCCGACTCGGCACCAGCCTTGGCCACTTCAACCGGTTTGGCTTCAGGCTTCACTTCAGGCTTGGCTGCAGTCTTGTCGGCGAGCTTGTCGGTTTTGTCATCGGAGCCGAACGGCCAATACCAGGGGCTGCTGCTTTCTGTCTTGGCCACCGGGGCGCTCGCCGCAGGCTTCAACGGTGCGGGAGCCGATTCTTTGACCGCGACCTTGTCAGAGGAGCCGAACGGCCACCAGCTGCCGCCGTCCGCATCACTTTTCGGATTCTGTGCGCAACCGGTAATAGCGAAGCACAGTGCCAAGGCGAGGGTTGGTTTGGTTGACATTGGATATCCACAAAAATGAAGTCAAAAAATGATCAGGCCGATTCGGCCTGCATAAACAAATGATTTGAAACTAAAAAGGCTCTCCGGTTCCGGACCTGGGACCTTCGAGCGGGATTTACAGACAAGTGGCCAGTACCCGCACAAGCTTTTGTGCGCGCGGATCCATCAAGACGTACGGCCCCAGCGTATTTGTCACAAAACCGAAAGCCACATCGTGCTCCGGGTCAGCAAAACCGATTGAACCGCCGGCGCCCGGATGCCCGAACGCTCGCCGGCCAAGGCCGAAAGTGGCATTGGGTACATCCGGCTGATCGAGCATGCAGCCCAGGCCGAAACGGGTCCGGGTCAGCAGGGTCTTGTCCTCGCCCAGGCTGTGCTCACGGGTCAACTCGTCAAGCATTTCGCCTTCCAGCAGGCTGCCATCGAGCAAGCCGGCATAAAACCCGGCCAGGCTGCGGGCATTGCCGTGGCCATTGGCCGCTGGTTGCTGCATGCGCCGCCACTCCGGCTTGTTGGTGCTGGTCAACACCGACGGCGGGTTGGTGAAGGCACGGGTGGTCATGGCAGTCGGTTCGCGCATGGTCACTTGCAGCAGGCGCTGGGCCGCGGCATCGCCAGCGTTGCCCTTGCCACGGGCGATGTGCGCCACACGATGAAACTCTTCATCGGCCAGACCGACGTGGAAGTCCAGCCCCAGCGGCTTGGCCACCCGGGCCACGATGGATTCACCCGGCCCGCGTCCGTCGGCACGCCGCAGTAATTCGCCGATCAGCCAGCCATAGGTGATTGCCGCATAGCCGTGCCCCTCGCCCGGTGTCCACCAGGGCGCTTCGGCAGCCAGGGCGCCGACCATGGTTTGCCAGTCGTAAAGCGCTTCGGGGGCCAGCAACTCGCGCAGCGCCGGTAGACCGGCCTGATGGCACAGCAGTTGGCGCAGGGTCACGGACTCTTTACCGGCCGCGGCAAACTCGGGCCAGTAGCGGGCAACCGGTGCATCCAGTTGCAGCTTGCCTTCGGCCACCAGTTGCAGGGCGGTGACGGCGGTGAAGGTTTTGGTGCAGGAGAACAGGTTGGCGATGGTATCGCTGTGCCAGGCCTCGGCGCCGTCCTTGTCGGCGGTGCCGGACCACAGGTCGAGAACGGTTTCGCCGCCGATGCGGATGCACAACGCCGCGCCACGTTCCTGAGGATCGTCGAACAGCGCCGCAAACGCCTCACGCACTGCCTCGAACTTAAGCTCGTAATGACCCTGAATCTGCACCCGCAACTCCCCGGTAAACGCTTTACAAAGTGGCCCGCATTGTTCCAGCCCTTGAGGGTTTTGGGAACAGGGGCGGGCCGGGCGGTCAATCGCCCTCAGAAATGATCGGAAATTTTTGTCGTCTGTTCAGATGCCTTCGCGAGCAGGCTCGCTCCCACAATGGCTCAACGCGAACCCTGTAGGAGCGAGGCTTGCCCGCGAAGAACGATAACGCGGTCTCAGGTGTTAATGACCACTACCGGAATGCCCACCCGCATGCCCGGCGCCCTTCCCCGGACCTTTGCCGGCTTCGGCCTTGCGCCCGCCTTCGGCGTCATGACGGGCTTTATCCGCGTCGGCGCTGGCCTTCTGCGCCTCTTTGCCCAACTGATCGATGGCCGCCAGGTTGCTTTTGCGCACGCTGTCGACAAAGCCCTGGAATGGCAGATCGGTAATGCCCACCAGACCGAAATGCCCGTTTTCGCCATCCAGCAGGCGCCCGGTCACAGGTTGGTCGAAATACTGGAACCAGTGCACACCGACAATCGACGGCTCGCTCAGCGCCTGTTTGAGGAAGTTCGCATAGGCCGGGCCACGGTCTTCTTCCTTCGGCAATTGCGTCACGCCACCCCAGAACGGACCGCGATCAGTCGAGCCGAAGTTGAACTCGGTGATCAGCACCGGTTTGTCGAGGCTGCGCAATTTGGCGAAGTCGTAACCGTCCTGGGGTTGCAGGGTGTACATGTTGAAGCTCAATACATCGCAATACTGCGCGCAGGATTCAACGGCCTCCGGGGTGCTGATGGCAAAGCGGCCACCGAGCAACATCTGGTTCGGTGCGTGCCATTTGAGCGAGTCGGAAATGGTCTTGAAGTAAGTGTCGGCGAAGACCTTCTGGAAGTATTTGAAGTCGGCCTCGATTTCCGGGTGTTCGGCACTCGGCAGGGGCGGCACGAAACCAGGGTCCTCCATCAACTCCCAGGCGGGCAGATCGATACCCCAGGCTTTGGAAAGACCCGCCTGGTTACGGTACTTGTCGCGCAGTTGCTTGAGGAACGCGCGTTTGGCCGGTACGTCGGTGGTCATTTTCAACGTGCCGTAGGCCAGCGCGTAACGGGCTTTCGGGTCGTCACCAGGACCGGCCCAGGCCAGTTCGTTGTCGGCGAAATACCCGATCAGCCAAGGATCGTCGCGATGGTCGCGGGCGGCGATGGCCACGGCGCGTTCGGTGGCCATGGCGAAACGCGGGTCAAACGGGTCAGGCATGCCGCCCCACCAGTCGTTGCCAGTACTGATGCTGGCGTAATCGCCGACGATCGACAGCGGCAGGGTGTATGGCACGCGTTCAGCGTCACCCAGCGCTGGTGCGCTCCAGTTGCCAACGGTGTTGAAGCCCCAGGCCTGCAGGCGATCAAGGGTCTGGCCGGCCCAGCGCTTTTCGTCGAGAGCCACTTTGCACGGTTCGGCCGGCGCGGGCTCGGCCGCTTTCGCCGCCGTCGCCTCCACGGCATCAGCCTTGGCGGCTTCGGCGACACCGGATTCGGTCGACGCAACAACCGGCTTCTCGGCGGCCTTCTCTGCCACTGCCTCTACCGCATCGGCCTTGGCAGCCTCGGCAACCCCGGCCTTGGTATCGCTGCCCAGTGCACAAGGGTCGCCGTACAGGCGTTGCAGATTGGCGCCATAGAAGTCGTACCAGCGGCCGAAATTGAAACCTCGGCCCTGATCGACACCGTTGCCACCACGGTTATCGCCCTCACCGAAATGATTGGCCAGCGGCTCGTCAGCCTTGGGCAGGGATTCGAACATCCCTTCGCGACCGGCAATGTAGGTCTGGTTGACGTCCGCTGCGACGGTGTTGACGCCCAGCGAATAGAACGGATACCCCAGCGGAGTTAGCAGATACCAGCGGCCATCGCGCTTTTCGCTGCGAAAAAAACCGCTGCCCTTGAATGCCGGGCCCTGGGTCCAGCCTCCGAACTTGTCCAGCGATGCCTTATTGCGCTCGGCCAGCCAGGTTTTCAGTTGTTGCTGTTCCTTGGCGGCGGCGTTTTTCAGTTGCTCATCACTGCTGACTTTTTCCGGCCATTTGGCCCGGGTCGATTGGCCGTAGGCGTCCACCAGCCCACCGTAAACGGCTTGGGTGACCGCTTCGCCATCCTGTACGCCGAAGCGTTCAAGCAAAATGCTTTGAGCCGCTTTCGGTTGATCCATCGACAGGCTGACCGACACCACCTGGCTGCGATTGAGATCACCGCTGCTGCTGGCCAGCAATACACGCTGCCCATCCACCGTCGTCGGCATCGGTGGCCCGGCCTTCATGCCCTGGCTCAGCGGCGAAGTCGGCACCAGTGGCACCAACAATGTCTGCGTCGGACCTGCCGGCAGGTCGATGCGGCTGACCAGGGTCTTGCCGTCGTTGCTCTGGATTTGCACATAGAGGGTGATCGGCCAGTTCATCGCGCTCTGGATGCGAAGGCTCATCATCCCCGATTGCGACCAGTCCCAGGCGCCGGCCTGCGGGGCCAGGCGCAAGGTCGGCCGGGCGACCGGGTTGAACGTCACCCGACGCAACACTTCGCCTTCGGCGGTTTGTTCGGCGTTGGCTTGCGGCAGGTCGGCGTTCTCGGTCGAGACGCGCACCACATCCGCGGGGCGAACAAAGTTGAACAGGGTCTGCTGACCGGCAGGCGCCGCCAACAATGGGCCAGCGAAGATCAAGGCAAAAACGGCAGGCAGCGAACGGCGAATCATGAGAAGGAAATTCTCCCTAACGACCTCGATGGGCCAGTGGAAAAGCGATGACAGAGAGATAGACAACGCGGCGGGCAGAATTGCCCACCGGCGTATCAGGAAATTTCACGACGGAAGGGAGGCAACGCATTGAGGATCGCCTTGCCGTAGCGCTGGGTGACCAGGCGTCGGTCGAGCAAGGTGATGGTGCCGCGATCTTCTTCGGTACGCAGCAAGCGCCCGCAGGCCTGGACCAGTTTCAGCGAGGCGTCCGGTACGGAGATTTCCATGAACGGATTGCCACCGCGCGCCTCGATCCACTCGGCCAGCGCCGCTTCGACCGGATCATCGGGCACCGAGAACGGAATCTTGGCGATCACCACGTGTTCGCAATACGCACCGGGCAAGTCGACCCCTTCGGCGAAACTTGCCAGGCCGAACAGCACGCTCGAATCCCCGCCATCGACCCGCGCCTTGTGCTTGTTCAGGGTTTCCTGTTTCGACAGGTTGCCCTGGATGAACACCTGCTTGCGCCAGTCGCGATCGAGACCGTCGAACACGTCCTGCATCTGTTTACGCGAAGAGAACAGCACCAGCGTGCCCCGTGAGCCTTCGACCAGTTCCGGCAGATCACGGATGATCGCCGCGGTATGCGCGGCCGCATCCCGGGGATCGGCATTGAGGTTCGGCACCCGCAACACACCGGCGTCGGCGTGATGGAACGGGCTCGGCACCACGGCGGTCACGGCTTTTTTCGGCAGGCCGGCGCGCATGCGGAAGCGGTCGAAGGTGCCGAGTGCGGTCAATGTTGCCGAGGTCACCAATGCGCCGTAGGCCACGTTCCACAAATTGCGCCGAAGCATTTCCGCCGCCAGGATGGGACTTGCGTTGACCTCGATGTCGAACAGCGAACCGCTTTCGGCGAGGGTCAGCCAGCGCGCCATGGGCGGGTTGTCTTCCGGGTCTTCGACGGTGAACGCGGTCCACAACTCCCAGTTGCCCGAAGAACGGGACAGCAGGCTGCCGAACAGCGGATACCACTCCTCGGCCTGATTGCTGGCGATACCGATATTGACCTCGCCGTCCATGCCTTCCTTGAGCAAATCGGTGAGGCGGGTGAACAGGTCGGTCAAGCGGGCAAAGCCTTTCTTCAATTCGATGCCCATCTCGCGCATGTGCTCGGGAATCACCCCGCCGACGAATCGGTGACGCGGTCGCTCGCGCCCCTCGACGTCTTCGCCGGGCTTGAAATCGGCGATCTGCTCGCAAGCGGTGAACATGAACTGCTGCTGGGTCTTGATCTCCCGCGCCAGCTCCGGCACCTGCTCGATCAGCTTGCCCAGATCCCCCGGCAGTGGGTGTTGGGCCAGCAGCTTGGTGAGGTTCTTGGCAGTGGTTTCCAGCCAGTCGGCGGTGGAGCGCAGGCGCGTGTAATGGGCGAAGTGGCCGATGGCCTTGTCCGGCAGGTGATGGCCTTCGTCGAACACATAGAGGGTGTCGCGCGGGTCCGGCAGCACTGCACCGCCACCCAACGCCAGGTCGGCCAGCACCATGTCGTGGTTGGTGACGATGACGTCGACCTTGCCCATGCCTTCGCGTGCCTTGTAGAAGGCGCACTGGCCGAAGTTCGGGCAATGCCGGTTGGTGCACTGGCTGTGATCGGTGGTCAGGCGCGCCCAGTCGGCATCTTCCAGGGCGGTGGACCAACTGTCGCGGTCACCGTCCCATTTATTACCGGCCAGCTTTTCGATCATGCTGGTAAACAGCTTCTGGCTGGCCTCATCCACCTCGATCTTGAAGCCTTCCTCTTCGAACAGCTGCGCCGTGGCGGTTTGCGCATGGCCTTCCTGAAGCAGCATGTCGAGCTTGGACAGGCACATGTAGCGTCCGCGCCCCTTGGCCAGGGCGAAACTGAAGTTCAGACCGCTGTTGCGCATCAGGTCGGGCAGATCCTTGTAAACGATCTGCTCTTGCAGGGCGACGGTGGCCGTGGCGATCACCAGGCGTTTGCCGGCGGCCTTGGCGGTGGGAATGGCCGCCAGGCTGTAGGCCACGGTCTTGCCGGTACCGGTGCCGGCCTCTACCGCGACAATCGCGGGCTCGCCACTGCGCCGACCTTCGTCGTCGGTGTCGATGTCCCCGAGAACCTTGGCGACTTCAGCGATCATCAGGCGTTGGCCGTAGCGCGGCTTGAGGCTCTTGGCTTCGAGAAAACGCGAATAGGCGCCCTGGATCGTGGTTTTGAGTTCAGTGCTGATCATGGATTGTCGGGCGCAAAAAACGCTGGATAAATTTTCAGTAGTTCGGATCGGCCGCTATCATACCCCGCTAATTAATCCCGCGCAGAACGGAGTACCCGAATGACCGCTTTTAGCCTTCTTTATAGCCTGCATGTCCTCGCCGCGCTGGTGTGGGTGGGCGGGATGTTTTTCGCCTGGATGGTCTTGCGCCCCGCGGCGTTCAAGGCGCTGGAGGGGCCCGCCAGGCTGAAGCTGTGGCTGGAAGTGTTTCAAGGTTTTTTCCGCTGGGTCTGGGTGGCGGTGGTGCTGTTGCCCGTCAGCGGCGTGGGCTTGCTGAATCTGCACTTCAACGGTTTTGAACTGGCCCCGCGTTATGTGCAGGTGATGATGGGGTTGTACGTGGTGATGACGGCACTGTTCATCCGGATTCAGGCGTTGATGCTGCCGGAGCTGCGCGCTGCCGTGGAGGCGCAGGATTGGCCGGTTGGGGCGGCGGTGTTGGGGCGGATTCGTCGGGTGGTGGGGATTAATCTGATAGTCGGGCTGGCTGTGGTGGCGATTGCTGCGGCGCGGCCGATGTTCTAAAAGCTTCGCGGGCAAGCCTCGCTCCTACAGGTTTTGAGTCGATCACAACTCAAGATCTGTAGGAGCGAGGCTTGCCCGCGAAGGCAATTGATCAGGCGACACGCATTTCAGAAACGGACTACAACCGCTGCACCGTCACCGCCCCCGCCGCTCCCGCCGGCCCCGGATGCCCATCAGCGCCAGGCTTGCCGCTCTTGCCACCATCGGCTTTATAGATGACACAGCCCTTGGCCTTGCCGCCCGCCCCCGGCTTGCCGCCAGGCCCGGCCAGGCCACCGGCACCGCCAGCCACCTGGACGTTGATCAGGTCTGCCGGGTAATCGCTTGGCACTGCCAGTTTGACCAACGCCCCCGGCGCTCCTGGCTGACCGTCACTGCCGTCACTGCCATCGGCACCGCGACCCGCCTGGCCCCAGGCGCAACCCGGCGCCTGGCCATTGGCCCCGTCGAGTCCGACGAACCCAGGCGCACCCGCACCGCCGCGAGCATCCACCAACAACTGCGGCGCATTCAAAGCCTTGATCTGCAGATTCAGATTGCGCCCTGAACGGGCAGCTTTCTGGTAAGTGCCTGGCGCACCGCGAGCGGTGATCTGGCTGCCCTCGGACAACTGGGCACGGCTGACCTTCAGTTCCAGCGCCTGTTCACTGGGCACGATCGCGATCCGCGCATCACGCCCCAGGTGCAATTCGCCGACGGTGACTTCGGTGACGTTGGAGGGAATGAGCAATGTGCCGTAGTCGGCCACTTCCAGGCGTTCCAGCTTCAAGGTGCTGGCGGTGTTGGGCAGGCGCATCAGCGAGTTGGTTTCGACGCTCACCACCTGGGCGCAGGCCAATGGGCTGATGAGTGCGGCGAGCAGACAGAGTTTACGCATGGGAAGCCTTAGGTGCGGTGGGAGCGGGAATGGTTTGCAGGTGAAAAACGCCGAAAATGATGATTTTCAGGCGATCGCGCCATGGGTGAGCGCGCCCCCTGAGGCTGCGAAAGCACAACAGCGCTTCAAGCAGATGGAGAGTCGCCAACAGGCCACCGGCCAGGTTGACCAGCGAGTGCAGCGGATGGATAAACGGCGTGAGCAGATTGACCAGCACCACCGACCAGAACAGCAGGGTCAACAGCTTCCCCAGCCCCCATAGCACCTTCATACGCCCCCCGATGAGAATTATTCTTTGCGCGCACAGTAACGGCTTCCACGCGGGATAAGCCAGAGGGCAAACGAAAATTCTTCATGAAGGCCGCCGAATGGCCGTCGCAGTGATGCGATTTTTCACCCGACGGCTCTATTTCGCGGTTCAGCGATTGATGTGCAACTCCACGCGACGGTTTTTCGCACGGCCTTCTTCTGTCTCGTTATCGGCCACCGGCTGACTTTCACCCTTGCCTTCGCTGGTGAGCTTGCCCGGCGTCACGCCCTGGCTCAACAGGTACTGCGCAACGCTGCTGGCACGTCGTTCCGAGAGGGCCTGATTGTAGGCATCGGCCCCGACGCTATCGGTATGCCCCACCACCTTGATACTCACCACGTCGGCGTCCAGCAGTTTGCTCATGATCGAATCGAGCTGGCTCTGCGCGTAGGGGGTCAGGTCGGATTGATTGAAGCCGAAAAACACGTCATTGCTCAACGTGATGACTTCAGGCTGTGCGGGCTCCGCTGGTTTCTCGCTGACCGGGTATTGCGGCAGCGGGCAACCGTGATGTTCTACAGGGGTATTGGCCGGGGTGTCGGGGCAGCGATCGCGTCGATCGAAAACGCCATCGTCATCTTCGTCGCCGTCCTGGGCATAACAGATCAAACCACCGCTCAAGATACCGAGCGCCGCTCCACCGGCCGCCCAACCGCTACTTCCAATAGCGCCCAGGCCTCCGCCGACCAGCCCGCCAATGACGCTGCAGATCGGCCAGGTACGTTGATTGAGGGGGGCGGTGCCATCACTGTGAGTAGCGCAACCGGTCAACAGGCTGCCAAGCAGCAGAACCGGCAAGACGGTCCGTGTGAGATTGGTCATTTTGAAAGCTCCTGTGTCACCGGCCAATGCCGGTCACACAGGAGTAAAGACCCGCATCCGCGACTGCACAAGCCGCGGATGCGAGGGACCTAACGCTCGATTTTGATTTCCGTGCGACGGTTCTGTGCACGGCCGTCGGCGGTTTTGTTATCGGCAACCGGCTGACTTTCACCGGCACCGGCAACCGACACGAAGTTGCTGCGCGGCACGCCTTGCTCGATGAGGTACTCAACCACCGAGTGCGCGCGTTTATCCGACAGTTTCTGGTTGTAGGTATCGCTGCCCACGCTGTCGGTATGGCCGGTAACGGTCAACCGGGCTGTAGGGGCCTCCGCTTTCAAACGAGTGGCGATCTTGTCGAGTACCAGTTTGTCAGACGGAGTGAGTGTGGCTTTGTCGAACTGGAAGTGAACATCGCGGATGACGATGGTTTCTTCCTTGACTACGACGACCTCTTCAACCACTGGAGCTGGAACTGGTGGAGGGCAACCATCGGCATCGACCTTCACGCCTCGAGGCGTACCTGGGCACTTGTCGCGACTATCCGGCACGCCGTCGCCGTCTTCGTCGCCATCACCGTGAACCCAGCAATAGGCCGCCGCTGTACCGCCGACCACCAATGCTCCCCAACCAGCCCATGACGAACTTTCGATCGCACCAAGGCCCGCACCCGCGACACCACCGACTGCCGCACAGATCGGCCAGTCGGTTTTCTGCAAACCTGCACAACCAGTCAACACACTGGTTAGCAGAACCAGGGGTAACGCTGTCCGAACTATGCTCATCTAGTTTTCTCCTGAAGGATCGGCTTAGAACCGATTCAGGGAGTAAAGACCGGAGTTTAAAACTCCGCCAGCAATAGGCCATTGCTGTTTTGTCCCGTATTCACGGGGGAACGACACTTTTACGGCAAACCCGCTCTAGGCTCGAACTGGCGGGCAGGCTAGTCTTGGCAGATCTGAGTGAGGATCTTCGATGATTGCAGGTATTTCTTCGCGTACGCCGCAACAGGCGCTGGCCGCTTTGCTGGATCGTTACGCCCCTTCGCGCCTGTTGCTGATTGGCGCCAGCGAGTTCCCCGCCCTTGAAGCCTTCAAGCTCGCGCACCCGGACAGCTGTGTGGCGCACGCGGCACCCGGGGCGTTGCCTGCCGAACTGGCGGCGCGCCGGTTTGACCTGGCGCTGGTGGTCGACTGCCTCGAACACCTGCCCAAACGCGCTGGTCTGAATTTGCTCGGCGGCATCCGCAACCTCAATGCCAGCCGCATCGCGGTACTGGCCGACTTGCCGGCCAGCGGCTGGCAGGAAACGGATTTTTTCTCCCTGGCCCTGCAAGCCAGTGAACGCTTCCAGCGCGACGATCAGGTACTGACCCTGTTCACCTATGATCTGCTTGATTACAAACAAGTGCCCGACTGGCTCAACTCGCGGTTCTGGGCCAATCCGGAAAACTTCGGGAAATATTGGTGGTAACGCAATGAGTACATCCATTTGCCCTTGCGGCAGCGGCACCCTGCTCGACGCCTGCTGCGGTCATTACCATGCCGGCCATCCGGCCCCTTGCGCCGAAGCCTTGATGCGTTCGCGTTACAGCGCCTATGTGCTTGGCCTGATCGATTATCTCGTGGCCACCACCCTGCCCGCCCAGCAGGCCGGGCTCGATCGGCAATCGATCAGTGACTGGAGCGCCCAAAGCACCTGGCTGGGCCTCGAAGTGGAAAGCTCCGAAGTGCTTGGCGGCCAGCCGGAACACGCTTTCGTCACTTTCACCGCACGCTGGCACGATGGCAGCGGTGAACACAGTCATCGCGAACGCTCGTCGTTCGTACAGAACGCCGGCCGCTGGTACTTCATCGACCCCACCGTCCCACTCGACATCGGGCGCAACGACGCCTGCCCTTGCGCCAGCGGGCAGAAGTTCAAGAAGTGCTGTTCGGGGTATTTCGGCGCATGAGGTGATGCGCTTGAAAGATCGCGGCCAAAGGCTGCGATCTTTTAACGACTAGACTGGGGATCAAGGAGGACAACACCACCATGATCACCCGACGACTCACACACTATCTGCTCACCCTGACCTTTTGCCTGGGGCTCGGCGGCTGCGCCTCCTGGTTCAGCACCGATGAACCGGACCCCGAGGTGCATCTGGTCAAGGTTGAAGTGGTGCGGGCCAAGCTCATGGAGCAGAAATTCGTACTGCACTTTCGCATCGACAACCGCCGAGACAGCGAGCTGACCGTGCGCGGCCTGGAGTATCGCATTCACCTGGCTGATATTCTGCTGGCCGAAGGCGAACATGAACACTGGATCACCGTCGACCCCAAGGCCAGTCGTTTCTATAAGGTGCCGATCCGCACCAACCTGTGGCCCAAGGTCAGAGACCTGGTCAAACAACTGAAAAGTCCCGAGCAGGCCATTCCCTATCGACTGGAAGGTGAGATGGAAACCGGTTTATTCATCGCCCACTACGTGCACCTGACGCGTAATGGCGTAATAATCCCCGCCGATCTAATTCCGGAGCAACCCCGATGACCCAGCAACCCCATGTCCATGGCCCTGACTGCAACCACGATCATGACCACCATGATCACGACCATGGCCATGTCCACGGCCCGAACTGCGGCCACGCCCACCAGGAACCGGTGCGCAACGCCCTGAAAGACGTCGGTCGCAACGACCCTTGCCCATGCGGCAACGGCAAGAAATTCAAGAAGTGTCACGGCGCCTGATGCTTCGGGCGAAGAGTTTCTTCGCCTGTTGAATCGCTTTCGCGAGCAGGCTCGCTCCCACAGTGGATCTGTGCCAGACACACACTTTGTGTAGGCGAGCAGATTTAATGTGGGAGCGAGCCTGCTCGCGAAGAACTAGAAAACGCCGCGTTGAACCTGTAAGCACGCGTTATCGTTAACGACCATCGCGAGCAAGCTCGCTCCTACAACGTCAGGATCTGCACGCTGCTGACCACGGTCGCGTACTCCCCATGCAGATTCCCCAGCGACATCCCATGCACCTCCTCGGCTGACCGGGCATGACCGAAGAAATCGGTCTTGTCGAAGGTAAAGCACGCATCCTCCACCACCCACGTATCAAACCCCAGATTGCCCGCCGTTCGCGCCGTGGATTCCACCGAGTTGTGGGTCGCCACGCCCACGATGACCAACTGCCCGATCCCCGCTTCGCGCAACCCTGCCTCCAGTGCCGTCGAACAAAACGCATCCGGCACCTGCTTCTGAATCAGTTGCTCGCCAGGCAATGG
Organism: Pseudomonas sp. SDO5532_S415; assembly: GCF_054071155.1. NCBI lineage: Bacteria > Pseudomonadati > Pseudomonadota > Gammaproteobacteria > Pseudomonadales > Pseudomonadaceae > Pseudomonas > Pseudomonas sp. SDO5532_S415. The sequence goes on from NZ_JBSVWS010000019.1 coordinate 44,358, forward strand.
CCGAAACCGCTCCTGAAACTCCACACCTGATTGCTGTGGCCAGAACACCGAGTCTTTCGAGCGGGACAAGTGCTGCACGTGAACGATCGGTCGCCCGCTGCGGCGCCAATAGCCCAACAGATCCAGGATGCGCTCCTCGGCTTGAGGATTATTCCGGCGACCCAGTCTGGGATGGAGGATGCCTTTCTGTTGATCGATGATGATCAGTGCTGCGTTTGTCTTGAGCTCCATGCCGACTTTTCTCACCCTGATAAACTGAATTTTCGTACTTCAACATCACAATCCAGCGGCAGGCAAGCCTGAAACGCAATCAGGATGACTTGGACAAATCCTGAAATAAGATCTTCCCCCGCTTGCGCCGCCCCCTCCTGCTCACTAACGTAGCGACTTTATTGCGCTACCACCCCCGCAGGAGCTTTGCCATGGCCTCGCCAGCCCTTACACATTTTCTACCCCGGTTCGGCGTTGCCGCAGCAGTGGCGGGGGTTTTGAGCCTGACCGGTTGTCAGAGCTTCAATGCCCAGGACACCCTGCCGCCCACAGTGGGCGTACAACCGTTAAAGGGGCTGGCACAGAACGTTTCGGTGCGCCGCAATGCCATGGGCATGCCGTTGATCGAAAGCAGCACGTTCCATGACGCGCTGTTTACCCTCGGTTACGTGCACGCCAGCGACCGCATCACGCAAATGGTTACGCTGCGTTTGCTGGCCCAGGGGCGCCTGGCCGAAATGCACGGTTCGGACCTGCTGGATGCCGACCGCTACATGCGTGCAGTCAACCTGAAGAAAAGCGCCGCTGAGTTGTACAAGGCGTCTTCGCCACGCCTCAAGCGCTTCTTTGAAGTCTACGCCCGCGGGGTAAACGCTTACCTGTTCCGCTACCGCGACAAACTGCCGGCTGACCTCACCGCCAGCGGTTACAACCCTGAATACTGGAAGCCGGAAGATTCGGCGCTGATTTTCTGCCTGCTGAACTTCAGCCAGTCGGCCAACCTGCCCGAAGAGATTTCCACGCTGGTGCTGGCCCAAACGGTGACCACCGACAAGTTGCCGTGGCTGACGCCTTCAGCGCCTGACGAAAAACTGCCGTTGGCCGAAAGCGAAAAGCTGCAAGGCTTAAAGCTCAACGGACAACTACCGGGCCTGGTGGAGATCAGCAAAGCCACAGGACAGCTCTCTGACCTGAATCTGCTGGGCGCCACTTCCTCGAACAACTGGGCCATTGCCCCGCAACGCAGCCGCAGCGGTAAAAGCCTGTTGGCCAGCGACAGTCATGGCCCGATGGGCGTGCCGTCGTTGTTCAGCTACGTACAGATTCGCGCACCGAAGTACCAGGCCTCCGGTGTGACCATCGCCGGCTTGCCGATGGTGCTGGGCGGGTTCAACGGCAAAGTGGCGTGGAGCATGACCACGGTCATGGGCGACAACCAGGACCTGTTCCTGGAGAAAATCAAACGTCAGGGCAATGGCCTTGCCTACGAATCCAATGGCAAATGGACGCCTGCGATCGTGCGCAACGAAACCTATTTCGTCAAAGGCCAGCGGCCGATTCGCGAAGCGGTGTACGAAACCCGCCATGGCCCGCTGCTCAACAGCGCCCAGGGTCTGGCCCAGGGCAGCAGTTTCGGCATGGCCCTGCAGACGCCGAACTTCACCGACGACAAAACCCTGGACGCGTTTTTTGACCTGTCCCGTGCACAGAACGTCGAGAAGGCCTCGGATGCCAGCCGCGAGATCCGCGCCATCGCCTTGAACCTGGTGTTTGCCGACGCCAGCAATATCGGTTGGCAGGTCACCGGCCGCTACCCGAACCGCCGCGAAGGCGAAGGTCTGCTGCCCTCACCGGGCTGGGAAGGACGCTACGATTGGGACGGTTACGCCGACCCGATGCTGCACCCCTACGATCAGGACCCGGCGCAAGGCTGGCTCGGCACCGCCAATCAGCGGGTCATTCCCCATGGCTATGGCATGCAACTGTCCAATTCCTGGTCGGCGCCTGAACGTGGCGAACGCCTGGCCGAACTGGCCGGCGCGGGTAAACATGACACCCGCAGCCTGATTGCCATGCAGTACGACCAGACCACCACATTCGCCGCCAAACTGGAAAAGATGTTCGAAGCGCCAGGCATGGCTCAACCGCTCAAGCAGGCCATCGAAGCGCTGCCGGTTGCCGATCGCGGCAAGGCGCACGAAGCCTATACCCGGTTGATGGCGTTCGACGGCAAACTCAGCCCGACCTCTGCCGACGCGGCAATCTACGAGCTGTTCCTGCAAGAAAGCACCAAACAGATCTTCCTCGACGAACTGGGGCCGCAAAGCAGCCCGGCGTGGAAAGCCTTCATCGCCAATGGCAAGTTGTCATACGCCGCACAGGCCGATCACTTGCTGGGGCGCGAGGACAGTCCATTCTGGGATGACGCGCGCACCGCGCAGAAGGAAGACAAGCCGGCCATCCTCGCACGCAGCCTGGCCGCGGCGATCAGCGCCGGCGACAGTCAGTTGGGCGGCGATCACAAGGCCTGGCAGTGGGGCAAACTGCACCGCTACGAATGGAAGAACAGCAGTGGCCAGACCGTGCGCGGTCCGCTGCCGGCCGGCGGCGATCACACCACGCTCAACACCGCCGCGTTCGCCTGGGGCCAGGATTTCAACACCACGCTGGTACCGGCCATGCGCTTTATCGTCGACTTCGGCCAAGCCGAACCGCTGACAGGCCAGCTCGCCACCGGCCAGTCCGGCAACCCGGCCAGCCCGAACTACCTGAACAGCATCGACCCATGGGTCAAGGGGCAATACATGAGCTTGCCGATGCAACCGCAGAACTTTGACCGGGTATACGGAACCAAGCGATTGACCCTGACACCGGGGAAGTAACACCGGGTAAAAAATGTGGGAGCGAGCCTGCTCGCGAAGGCGGTGGTTTAGTCAATAAGACGTTGACAAGGAGAGCCCCCCCGCGAGCAGGCTCGCTCCCACAGTTGAACGGTGTTGTTCATGAAATCCCGATAGAACTTCTCGCCTCGCGCGAACCTCATAGCTAACAAGTGCCTCCAGTTGGGCAACAACATGGATCTTGTTATCGCGCGTCCCGAAGGTTTGTACTGTCCCGCGGGGGATTTCTATATCGACCCGTGGCGCCCGGTCGAGCGTTCGGTCATCACCCACGCCCATGGCGACCATGCGCGCAGCGGTAACCGGCACTATCTGGCGGCGGCGCCCGGCGAAGGGATTCTGCGCGCGCGATTGGGACAGGACATCAACCTGCAAACGCTGCCCTATGGCCAACGCTTGCTGCACCACGGCGTCACCTTGAGCTTTCACCCCGCCGGCCACGTACTCGGCTCGGCCCAGATACGCCTGGAATACGGCGGTGAAGTCTGGGTCGCTTCCGGTGATTACAAAATCGAGCCCGACGGTACCTGCGCGCCGTTCGAGCCGGTGCGTTGCCACACGTTTATCACCGAATCGACCTTCGGCCTGCCGATCTATCGCTGGCAACCCCAGGCGCAGGTCTTCGCCGAAATCAATCAGTGGTGGCAAGCCAATGCTGGCGAAGACAAGACCAGCGTGCTGTTCTGCTACGCCTTCGGCAAGGCCCAGCGCATCCTCCACGGCATCGACGCCAGCCTCGGACCGATCCTGGCCCATGGTGCGGTTGAGCCACTGAACCGTGTTTATCGCGAGAGCGGCGTCTACCTGCCGCCGACGCTGTATGCCGGCGACGTCAAAAAGAGTGACCCGATCATGCGCAAGGCGCTGGTCATCGCCCCACCCTCGGCTGGCGGCAGTACCTGGATGCGCCGCTTCGGCGATTACAGCGACGGTTTCGCCAGCGGCTGGATGCGTCTGCGCGGTACCCGTCGGTGGCGCGGCGTGGATCGTGGTTTCGTGCTGTCCGATCACGCTGACTGGCCCGGCCTGCTCTGGGCCATCGAGCAGACCGGTGCCGAACGGGTGATGGTCACCCACGGCTCTGTCGCGGTGCTGGTGCGCCACCTGCGCGAAAAAGGCCTCGACGCCCAAAGTTTCAATACCGAGTACGGCGATGACGAAGAAGAACCTCAAACCACTGAACCCGAGCACGTCGAGGTACTGCCATGAGGGCTTTCGCCGAGTTGTACGCCGAACTCGATGCCACGACATCGAGCAACGCCAAACTGGCGGCCATGCAACAGTACTTTTCTCAGGCCGCCCCGGAAGATGCCGCATGGGCGGTGTATTTTCTGTCCGGAGGACGACCCAGGCAGTTGGTCCCGGTGCGCATCCTGCGGGAACTGGCGGTGGCGTATTCAGGCCTGTCGCCGTGGTTGTTCGACGAGAGTTATCAGGCCGTGGGCGATCTGGCGGAAACCATATCGCTGGTGCTGCCCGAAGTGCCCCACACGTCCACTGACGGGCTGGCGGTATGGATTGAAGACAAACTGCTGCCATTGCGCGGCGAATCTCCCGAGGTGCTGGCCGAACAGCTCCCCAGGCTCTGGTTGCAACTGGACCGCGCCAGCCTGATGCTCTGCATCAAATTGATCACCGGTAGTTTCCGCGTCGGCGTCTCCAAGTTGCTGGTAACCCGCGCACTCGCCGCCATGGCTCATCTGGACAGCAAACGCGTGGCGCAACGCCTGGTGGGTTACACCGACCTGTCCAACCGTCCGAGCGCGGCCAGTTACTTGAAGTTGATCGCCACAGAATCAACCGACGAGCATGCCCAGCGCGGTGGCCAGCCGTATCCATTTTTTCTCGCCCATGCCTTGGCGCAACCGGTCGAACAATTCGAAGCACTGCTCGGCCCGGCCAGCCATTGGCAAGTGGAATGGAAATGGGATGGCATCCGCGCCCAAGTGGTCAAGCGCGCCGGGCGACTGTGGATCTGGTCGCGGGGTGAAGAATTGGTCACCGAGCGTTTTCCCGAACTGGAGAGCCTGATCCACTGCCTGCCCGACGGTACGGTGATCGACGGGGAAATCTTGGCCTGGAAAGCCGATCACCCTGGAACCGAGGACGCCTTCAACCCTCAATCGCCGTCATCACCCGCCGTGCAACCTTTCGCCTTGCTGCAGCAACGGATCGGCCGCAAAACCCTGAGTAAAAAGATCCTGAGCGATGTGCCAGTGGTCATCCTCGCCTACGACTTGCTGGAATGGGCCGGCGAAGACTGGCGCAACCAGCCGCAGGCCCGGCGTCGCGCGCAACTGGAACAGGTCATCGCCCACAGCAACCACCCGGTGTTGCTCGCTTCGCCGTTGCTCACCGGCGATGACTGGTTCGACCTCGCCCGGCAACGCGAAGCGTCTCGCCGACTGGGGGTCGAAGGCATGATGCTCAAGGCCCGCGATGCGCTCTATGGCGTTGGCCGGACCAAGGACGTTGGCGTCTGGTGGAAATGGAAAGTCGACCCGTTCAGCGTCGACGCTGTGCTCATTTATGCGCAACGCGGTCACGGACGCCGGGCCAGTCTATACAGCGATTACACCTTCGCCGTGTGGGACGGTCCACCAGGCGCCAGCGCACGCGCGCTGGTGCCGTTCGCCAAGGCTTACTCGGGGCTGACCGATGAAGAAATGCGCCAGGTCGACAATATCGTGCGCAAGACCACGGTGGAGAAATTCGGCCCGGTGATCAGCGTCAAACCCAGCCTGGTGTTTGAACTGGGGTTCGAGGGGATTGCCTTGTCCAAGCGGCACAAGAGCGGGATTGCGGTGAGGTTTCCGCGGATGTTGCGCTGGCGGCAGGACAAAACGGTTGAGGAAGCGGACAACCTGGCGACCTTGCAAAATTTGCTCGGCTGACGAGCCCTTGTGGCGTGGGGTTATCTGTGGCGAGGGGATTTATCCCCGTTGGGTTGCGCAGCAACCCCCAAATCTCAGTGTGGTCACAAAGGCTGGGACTGCTTCGCAGTCCAACGGGGATAAATCCCCTCGCCACAAGCAAGCTCCCTCGCCACAGGGATTTGCGACTGCCTGATCCATATCAGTGCAGGCTTTCCACCGCGCCCGTTTTCGTGCACTAATCCCATCCGGCAATTTCCCGAAAACCTTTTAAACGCTTGTTCGGCACTCTGGTTCGGAAATTGCTACTTTCATTAGGTCTTACGCTTACCAGTAACAATAATTCTGCGCCACAAGCGCTCATATTGGTTCTTAGGGATTGAATAATGAAAAAAGCATTGCTGACCCTTTCTGCACTGGCATTGTGCGTCGCTGCTGGCTCTGCGCTGGCAAAGGAATACAAGGAATTGCGTTTCGGCGTTGACCCTTCCTACGCACCGTTCGAGTCGAAAGCGGCCGACGGCAGCCTGGTGGGCTTCGACATCGATCTGGGCAACGCAATCTGCGCCGAGCTGAAGGTCAAGTGCAAATGGGTCGAAAGCGATTTCGACGGCATGATTCCGGGCCTCAAGGCCAATAAATTCGACGGCGTGATCTCTTCGATGACCGTCACCCCGGCCCGCGAAAAAGTCATCGACTTCTCCAGCGAACTGTTCTCCGGCCCAACCGCCTACGTGTTCAAGAAAGGTTCCGGCCTGACCGCAGACGTCGCCTCGCTGAAGGGCAAGACCGTAGGCTACGAGCAAGGCACCATCCAGGAAGCCTATGCCAAAGCCGTGCTGGACAAGGCGGGCGTGAAAACCCAGGCCTATCAGAACCAGGACCAGGTGTATTCGGACCTGACTTCCGGTCGTCTCGATGCCGCGATCCAGGACATGCTGCAAGCCGAACTGGGCTTTCTGAAGTCGCCAAAAGGCGAAGGCTACGAAGTCAGCCAACCGGTCGACAGCGAACTGCTGCCATCCAAGACGGCGATCGGTATTAAGAAAGGTAACACCGAGCTGAAAGCGCTTTTGGATAAAGGTATCAAAGCGTTACACGATGATGGCACCTACGCCACTATTCAGAAGAAACACTTTGGCGATCTGAATCTGTACAGCGGCAAATAATGCCCGGCGCCCATCTCGCGATGGGCGCTTTTTTCATCCGATCAGGTTGCTGATTTATGTTCGAAAACCTCCTGCAAAATCTGGGGCTCTCAGCCTTCAGCCTCCAGGGCTTCGGTCCGTTGCTGATGCAAGGCACCTGGATGACCATCAAATTATCGGCGATGTCGCTGCTGGTGGCCGTGTTGCTCGGTCTGCTCGGCGCCAGTGCCAAACTGTCGAAAGTCAAATTGCTGCGCCTGCCTGCCCAGTGCTACACCACGCTGATTCGCGGGGTGCCGGATCTGGTACTGATGCTGCTGATCTTCTACAGCCTGCAAACCTGGCTGACATCGCTCACCGACTACATGGAATGGGAATACATCGAGATTGACCCGTTCAGCGCCGGCGTACTTACCCTGGGCTTCATCTATGGCGCGTACTTCACCGAAACCTTCCGTGGGGCCATCCTCTCAGTGCCTCGCGGCCAGGTCGAAGCGGCCACCGCCTACGGACTCAAACGCGGCCAGCGGTTCCGCATCGTGGTGTTCCCGCAAATGATGCGCTTTGCCTTGCCGGGTATCGGCAACAACTGGATGGTCATGCTCAAGGCAACCGCGCTGGTGTCGATCATTGGCCTGGCCGACCTGGTCAAGGCCGCCCAGGATGCGGGTAAAAGCAGCTATCAACTGTTCTACTTCCTGGTACTCGCCGCCCTGATCTACCTGGTGATCACCAGTGCCTCCAACATCATTCTGCGCTGGCTCGAACGCCGCTACGCTGCCGGTACACGGGAGGCCGTACGATGATCGAACTCCTGCAGGAATACTGGAGAGCCTTCCTTTACACCGACGGTCAGAACATCACCGGCCTGGCCATGACCCTGTGGCTGCTGAGCGCTTCGATTTTCATCGGCTTCATCGTATCGATTCCGCTGTCCATCGCCCGGGTTTCACCGAACGTCCTGATTCGCTGGCCGGTGCAGTTCTACACCTACCTGTTCCGTGGCACGCCGCTGTATATCCAGCTGCTGATCTGCTACACCGGGATCTACAGCCTGGCCTCGGTGCGTGAGCAACCGCTGCTCGACAGCTTTTTCCGCGATGCGATGAATTGCACCATCCTGGCCTTCGCCCTGAACACCTGCGCCTACACCACGGAGATTTTCGCCGGGGCGATCCGCAGCATGGCCCACGGTGAAGTCGAAGCGGCCAAGGCCTACGGCCTGACCGGCTGGAAGTTGTATGCCTACGTGATCATGCCTTCGGCCCTGCGTCGCTCGTTGCCGTATTACAGCAACGAAGTGATTCTGATGCTGCATTCGACCACCGTGGCGTTCACCGCGACCATCCCTGATGTGCTGAAAGTCGCGCGGGATGCCAACTCGGCAACCTTCCTGACCTTCCAGTCGTTCGGCATCGCCGCGCTGATCTACCTGACCGTCACCTTTGCGCTGGTCGGCCTGTTCCGTCTTGCCGAACGCCGATGGCTGGCCTTCCTCGGGCCGACCCACTAGGGCTCAACACTGCTTCAGGAAACAAGAGATGCGCCACCAGATTCATGACCTGCAGTCTCCCCTGCCGGGGACCGCACGCCAGATCCACAGCTTCCACTTCGGCCCGACCTCGGCCCGAGGCAAGATCTACATCCAGTCGTCCCTGCACGCCGATGAAATGCCCGGCATGCTGGTGGCCTGGCACCTCAAGCAACGCCTGGCGGAGCTGGAAGCCGCCGGCTGCCTGCGCAGCGAAATTGTCCTGGTGCCGGTCGCCAACCCGGTCGGCCTGGAACAAGTGCTGATGGATGTACCGCTGGGCCGCTACGAGCTGGAAAGCGGGCAGAACTTCAACCGCTGGTTCGTCGACTTGAGCGAAGAGGTCGGCAACGACATCGAAGGCCAACTCGGCGAAAATCCGCAACGCAACCTCCATCTGATCCGCAACAGCCTGCGTCAAGCACTGGCACGCCAGACCGCCAGCACCCAGTTGCAATCCCAGCGCCTGACCCTGCAGCGGCTGGCCTGCGATGCCGACATGGTGCTGGACCTGCATTGCGATTTCGAAGCGGTCGCGCACCTGTACACCACGCCCGAAGCCTGGCCGCAGGTCGAGCCGCTGGCGCGCTACATCGGTTCCGAAGCCAGCCTGCTGGCCACCGATTCCGGCGGTCAGTCGTTCGACGAATGCTTCACCCTGCTCTGGTGGCAATTGAAGGAGCGCTTCGGCGAGCACTTCGATATTCCACTGGGCAGTTTTTCGGTCACCGTCGAACTGCGTGGCCAGGGCGACGTCAATCACCCACTGGCCAGCCTCGACTGCCAGGCGATCATCGACTACCTGATTCACTTCGGTGCGATTGCCGGCGAACCGGCGCCCCTGCCCGACCTGCCCTACCCGGCCACGCCGCTGGCCGGTGTCGAACCTGTGGCCACGCCGGCCGGCGGCCTGCTGGTGTTCACCGCACTGCCGGGGGAATACCTGGAAGCCGGGCAACTGATCGCCGAAATCATTGACCCGATCTCCGACCGTGTCACACCGGTCCATTGCACCGCCGCCGGGTTGATGTACGCCCGTTCGCTGCGCCGCATGGCCACCGCCGGCATGGTGATCGCCCACGTCGCGGGCGCCGAAGCCTATCGCAGCGGCTACCTACTTTCGCCTTGAGGATGCTTGTTCCATGTACAAACTGACCATTGAAGGCCTGCATAAAAGCTATGGCGATCATGAGGTGCTCAAAGGCGTTTCGCTCAAGGCCAACACCGGCGACGTCATCAGCCTGATCGGCGCCAGCGGCTCGGGCAAAAGTACCTTTCTGCGTTGCATCAACTTTCTCGAACAGCCCAACGACGGCGCCATGAGCCTCGACGGCCAGGCGATTCGCATGGCCAAGGATCGCCATGGCATGCATGTCGCCGATCCCGATGAACTGCAAAGGATCCGCACCCGTCTGGCCATGGTGTTCCAGCACTTCAACCTGTGGAGCCACATGACCGTGCTGGAAAACATCACCATGGCCCCGCGCCGGGTGTTGGGCTGCAGCAAGCAGGAAGCCGAAGACCGTGCCCGCCGCTATCTGGACAAGGTCGGGTTGCCGGCACGGGTGGCCGATCAGTACCCGGCGTTCCTCTCCGGCGGTCAGCAGCAACGCGTGGCGATTGCCCGGGCGCTGGCCATGGAACCGGAAGTCATGCTGTTCGACGAACCGACCTCGGCGCTCGACCCGGAGCTGGTGGGCGAAGTGCTCAAGGTGATCCAGGGCCTCGCCGAAGAAGGCCGGACCATGATCATGGTCACCCACGAAATGAGCTTCGCACGCAAAGTATCGAGCCAGGTGCTGTTTCTGCACCAAGGCCTGGTGGAAGAAGAAGGCGCACCGGAAGACGTGCTGGGCAATCCGAAGAGTGAACGCCTGAAGCAATTCCTGAGCGGTAACCTCAAGTAACCGCCCCGTCCCCCTGTAGGAGCGAAGCTTGCTCGCGAAGGTGTGTCAGGCACCACGGTGT
>NZ_JBSVWS010000020.1:0-54138 GCF_054071155.1 Pseudomonas sp. SDO5532_S415
GGGATTTTATTGTTCACAAATCCAGTGTGGGAGCGAGCCTGCTCGCGAAGACGGCAGACCGGGCAACAACGCCCCCAACTGGCGCACCAAAATACAGCTATAAATCGCCGAACATCCCCGATACGACGCCTTTTCATCCATAACGACGACGGTCACAACGCTGGCACGCCCACTGCACACGCCCTCCCCGAGCTTTCCAAACCGTTCAGGGAGCAAAGGCATGAACACACAACTCAAACCCACGCTGGGCACGCTACACCTGTGGGGCATTGCGGTCGGGCTGGTGATTTCCGGAGAGTATTTCGGCTGGAGTTACGGCTGGGGCGTGGCCGGGACGCTGGGCTTTCTGGTGACCTCTTTCATGGTCGCCACTATGTATACCTGCTTCATCTTCAGTTTCACCGAACTGACCACTGCGATTCCCCACGCCGGTGGTCCCTTTGCCTACAGCCGCCGTGCCTTTGGTGAGAAAGGTGGATTGATCGCCGGGCTGGCGACGCTGATCGAATTCGTCTTCGCGCCGCCAGCCATTGCCCTGGCAATCGGCGCTTACCTCAACGTGCAGTTCCCCGCCCTCGACCCGAAACATGCCGCGGTCGGCGCGTACGTCGTATTCATGGGTCTTAACATTCTCGGCGTGAAGCTGGCGGCGACCTTCGAACTGGTGGTCTGCGTGTTGGCGGTCGCTGAGTTGCTGGTGTTCATGGGCGTGGTCGCCCCGGCCTTCAGCTTCAGCAACTTTGCCCTCAATGGCTGGGCGGGTTCGGATGTGTTCGGTGCACCGGCGATTGCCGGGATGTTCGCGGCGATTCCGTTTGCGATCTGGTTCTTCCTCGCCATCGAGGGCGCGGCCATGGCCGCCGAAGAGGCCAAGGACCCGAAACGCACGATTCCCAAGGCCTACATCAGCGGCATCCTGACCCTGGTGTTGCTGGCCATGGGCGTGATGTTCTTCGCCGGTGGCGTCGGCGACTGGCGCACCCTGTCGAACATCAACGACCCGCTGCCGCAAGCGATGAAAACCGTAGTCGGCGAAAGCTCCGGCTGGTTGCACATGCTGGTGTGGATCGGCCTGTTCGGGCTGGTGGCGAGCTTCCACGGCATCATCCTCGGCTACTCACGGCAGTTCTTCGCCCTCGCCCGTGCCGGCTATCTGCCGGCCTCCCTGGCGAAACTGTCGCGCTTCCAGACGCCGCACCGGGCGATCATCGCCGGCGGCGTGATCGGCATCGCCGCGATTTACAGTGATGGCTTGATCAATCTGGGGGGCATGACGCTGACGGCAGCGATGATCACCATGGCGGTGTTCGGCGCCATCGTGATGTACATCATGAGCATGCTCAGTCTGTTCAAACTGCGTAAAACCGAACCGAACCTGGAGCGCACCTTCCGCGCGCCGTGCTACCCGCTGGTACCGTTCATTGCACTGGTGCTGGCGGTGGTGTGCCTCGTAGCCATGGCCTGGTTCAACACACTGATCGGGCTGATTTTCCTCGGTTTCATGGCGGTGGGTTTCGTTTACTTCCAGCTCACCTCGCAACTGCGTGCCGATGCACCAGCGGATGCGATGCTGACCGGGCTTTAAAACGGCCAATGTGGGAGCGAGCCTGCTCGCGAATAAACTGAGACTGTCGCGGGGTACCTTGCCGACCAGCGCTATCGTTGGCGACTATCGCGAGCGAGCTCGCTCCTACAAGGCCTATCAGGCATAGAATGGAACCACTGCGAAAATCATTCGCTCAAAAGTGGTAGGCACGATCGATTGGCGAAACCCGCCAATCGGCCTGCTTTCAAGGAGAACCCTATGCCCTGGTATGCCTGGTTGATTCTGATCGTTGCAATCGGCTCGATCGTTGGCGGATTGATGATGCTGCGTGACACCGCCAACAAGGTCGAGTTGACCGATGAACAACGTAAACGCGTGGCTGAACGCAACGCGGAAGCGGACGCCAAGGATGCGCAGGACCGCTGAACTGATCTGATAAGGAAATTGTAGGATCGAGCTTGCTCGCGATGAATTCAAAAGCGCCGCGTTTAACCGGAAAACACGCGTAATCGTTTACGACCATCGCGAGCAAGCTCGCTCCTACAAGGACCTGGGACTATTTTTCCCAATCCGCCTTGGCAATGTGCAAGCCATGCACCCCCTTGTACGCCGCACGTTCTGGCTGGCTCCAGCCCTCCAGCAACGAATCCTCCAACCGATAAATTTCCACCCCCAGCGGACGACATACGCTCAACGGATCCTGCGCATCCGGCTCCTGCATCGAAGCATTGTAAGGGGCAGGCGATGTGCTAGCATCGAGATTTCAATGCCCCGACAGGTCAGGGCAAACATTGGATGTTTTGAGAAATTCTGAGGATTGATAATGTTTTTTAGGAAGCGAACCGCTGCTGTTAACGTAGATGAGAATACGACCTATACACTTGACTCGTTTCCGCTTCGGCCGCCGCTTCCTCTTCCTGAGGGTGTATCGAGGGAGGAACTGTTCGATTGGTTAAAATCCGTTCGGGTCGCCGATGCGCCCGATAGCATCGTTGAGTATTGCGTCCAGGATTTCGAACGTTTCGTCCAGACGTTTGGATTGGTTAAACGGGCCACTGCAGATGCTACCGGCGAACTGACTGGCTTGGAGCTAGGGGGAAACCCATACTTCTCGACGATGCTGCTGAAGAAATTCACATCTGTTGACTGGAGCCTCGGGAATTATTTTGGCGACCATATTCCTAAGGGCGACGCGCAGCAGCGTGTTTATTTGAGTGAGTTTCGAGCGATTTCGACCAAGACGCACGTCGATCTCAAATATTCGCATTTCAATATTGAAGAGGACGATTTCCCATTCGAGTCGGAATCTCTCGATATCGTCCTGTTCTGTGAAATCATCGAACACCTCTTAAACGATCCATGTGCAGTGCTTCGGCAAATAAAACGAGTTCTCCGAGACAACGGAACGCTGGTTTTGACCACGCCCAATGTAAACCGCCTCGAGAACGTCGCGCGCATGATTGTCGGCTCCAATCTGTACGACCCGTACAGCGGTTATGGTCCGTACGGACGTCACAACCGTGAGTACAACAAACACGAATTGTACAATCTGCTCACGTATCTCGGATTTACCGTAGACGAGATTTTCACGGCCGACGTACACCAGAATGATACGGGTTCATATCTGGATCCGGATAAGTTCGGGCAGTTGATCAAATACCGCGAACATGATCTCGGGCAGTACATTTTCATCCGCGCCAGAAAGACCGGCGAAGATAAAGGGAAAAAACCAGCGTGGTTGTACAGATCCTACGAACCTGCAGAACTCGAGTGATTTCCCTCTTGCTGTGAAAGTGATCACAAAAGGTCAAAAGGTCGTCCAAACCGCCTTCGGACGACCTTTTTGCTTTTACATTTCCCAATCCGCCTTGGCAATGTGCAAGCCATGCAACCCCTTATACGCCGCACGTTCCGGCTGGCTCCAGCCCTCCAGCAACGAATCCTCCAACCGATAAATTTCCACTCCCAACGGACGACATACGCTCAAAGGATCCTGCGCATCCGGCCCCCACATCGCCAGTGACAAATCGCCGCCCGGACACGTCGACAGCGCGCACAGCAAATCAATCTCGGCAAAGAACTCCAGGTAGTCACCCTGCTGCGCCGGGCAGGCTTTCATGAAGTACATGTCGTCGTGATTCAGGCCCGTGCACTGAAAGATGTTCAGCACGTCGTGCACATCGAATTCAGTCAGGCCATGGGGCAGTACCGCGCGGGTCAGGTTGGAGTGGCAGTGATGATGAAAATCTTCGCCGGTGAGCATTTTGTTCACATAGGGATCGCAACGGGTGCCGAGCAAATCGTGCAGGCGGCCACCATGCTCGTCGATGCCGTAACCGGCCAGGCTGTCATCGGTGATGGTCACCAGCGGCCGTAGAAAAGGCAGGTTCGACCACAACCGATCATGGGTGCTGACGTGCGCGCCCTGCAGCTGGCGAGTGCGCGAAGCCCACAGGCGTTCGCGCGGATCGTGGGCATTCCACACGTTGAAGTCGCCCACCTGCGGACCGACAGGCGTCGTGACTCTGAACACATGTCCGGCCGGGACATGCCAGGCGCGGCCGGTGCGAATGGGTACCTCGAACGACTCGATCAGCGTGCGCCCATCCTTCGTGTCGCGCACCCGCTCGTAAAAGGCCTTGTCCACCTGCAAGGCCGAACCTTTGCTGACTTGATAGGCCGCCGGATAGTCTTTGTACATGGCACGAATCCTCGATCAGTGATGGGAAGAAGGGGCAAGCATTTGCAACAGCAGATGCTCGGAATCATCGAGATACAGGCTCATCGCCTCCTCGGCGGCGCGTTTGTCACCCTCGACCAGCAGCTCATGGATCAGTCGGTCGCGAGCCAGCCAGGGCGCCTGAAAACTCGATTCATCGGGAGCGGTGCAGAACACCAGGCGCAATTGCGCGACGACGTTGGTGAAGAACTCATCGAACAACGGACTGCGCAGCAACCCGACGATGTGTTGATGAAAGGCCAGGCTGTGGGTGCCGACGTCGCGCCAGTCTTCGCGCTCACGCGCCAGCTCGGTGGCCTCCAGGGCTTCGAGCATCCGGTCGGATTGATAGTCGCGAAGCGGGCGACTCATGCTGATGGCCTGCAGCTCCAGGGTGCGCCGAACCTTGAACAGATCCCGCACATCGTCAAAGCCCAAGCGGCGAACCATGACGCCTTTGTTGCGAACATAACGGGTCAGGCCTTCCTGCCCCAGGCGATGCAGGGCTTCACGAATGGTATTGCGCGAGGCGTTGTAGGCCGACACCAGATCGTTTTCCACCAGCGCCATGCCGGGCAGCAAACGCCCGCCGATAATGTCCGCGCGCAATTCCAAGGTGATGTGATCGGCCAGTGAAAGTCCGCTGCTCATGCTCATTGCCTCAAGATTGTTCAACAATCGTCAAGCAATGAGTAATCACTATTCGTGCCATTACTTGTGTGCGTTTGAACCAAGTTCGACGCATCTGCATGCTTTTTAGAAGTAGAAGTACAGTCACCATCCAATTTTCATTGGTTAATATGGCGCATTGATGTGGAGATATCAGATGCGTTACTCGCAGGACCATAAAGCCCAGACCCACCAACGCATCATCAAGGAAGCCTCAGAACGCTTTCGCCGTGACGGTATAGGCGCGACCGGCCTGCAACCTCTGATGAAAGCGTTGGGTTTGACTCACGGTGGTTTTTACTCGCATTTCAAATCCAAGGACGAGTTGGTAGAAAAGGCATTGCAGGCTGCCGGCGATCAGGTCGCCGGCATTTGCGCCGAGCTGTTTGCCCAGGAGCGCCCGCTTGAAGCATTCATCGACGCCTATTTGTCTGAATGGCACCAGACTTCGCCCCACGAAGGTTGCCCGCTGCTGACCATGTCATCGGAACTCGGTATGCGCGGGCAGCCGAGCCCAACCTCCGACGAGGTGTTGAACGCCCGGCTTCAACAGATACAAGGCACGCTTGAAGGTGAAAACGTGGTGGACCGAAGCATCGTCATCATGTCGACACTGGTGGGGGCGCTGCTGCTTTCGCGCAGCGTCGAGAATCCCGAGTTTGCCCGGCAGATTCTCGACGTCACGCGGACTCACCTGAACGAGTCCCAGGCCTAGCCGTTCCAGCGCTTGAACAACACGCTGGCATTCACCCCGCCAAAGCCGAAGCCATTGGACAAGGCGTAATCGATGGCCATCGGCCTGGCCTGACCGTGGACGATGTCCACACCCTGGGCAGCAGGGTCCGGGTTATCGAAGTTGAGCGTCGCCGGTACGACCTGATCACGGATTGCCAACAGGGTGAAGATCGCTTCAAGCCCGCCTGCTGCGCCGAGCAAATGCCCGGTGGCGGATTTGGTCGATGTCACCGCGATCTTGTTATCCGCACCAAACAGCGACTTGATTGCCGCCAACTCCCCGAGATCGCCAACCGGTGTCGAGGTCGCGTGGGCATTCAGATGCTGAACCTGCTCCGGCGAAACACCCGCCTGAGCCAATGCCAGCGACATTGCGCGACGCGCACCGCTGCCATCTTCAGGGCCTGCGGTCAGGTGATAGGCATCGGCACTGGTGCCGTAACCCACCAGCTCCGCCAGGGGTTTTGCGCCACGGGCCAACGCATGCTCCAGGGACTCGATCACCAACAGACCGGCGCCCTCGCCCATGACAAAGCCATCACGGCCACTGTCGAAGGGGCGTGAAGCGCGCTCGGGGGTGTCGTTGTACCCGCTGGACAAGGCGCGAGCGGCCGCAAACCCGGCGAGGCTGACCCGATCGATCGCAGCCTCCGCACCGCCACACACCGCGATGTCCGCTTCGCCGGAACGAATCAGCCGCGCCGCGTCGCCAATCGCCTGGACCCCGGCCGCACAGGCCGTCACCGGGGCACCCAATGGGCCTTTGAAACCGTGCTGGATCGACACATGGCCCGCCGCCAGATTGACCAGAAACGACGGGATGGTGAACGGCGACAAGCGCCGAGGACCACGGCTATCCGTCGTACGCACCGCATCGGCAATCGCCCCGAAACCACCCACACCGGAACCAATGATGGTCGCCGTGCGCTCCTGGGCATCGGCGCTCTGCGCCTGCCAACCCGCCTGCTCCAGCGCCTGACGCGCCGCTTCGATGGCGAACAGAATGAAACGGTCCATCTTCTTCTGTTCTTTGGGTGGCGTTGCCACATCCGGATCGAACCCCGCTTCGGGATCCTCCTGAATCGTCGGCACAACGCCGCCGACCCGGGCCGGCAGATCGGCTATCACCTCATCCGGCAAATTACGCAAACCGGAGCGCCCGGCCAACAGACGCTGCCAGACCGCTTCGACTCCGCTACCCAGCGGAGACACCAGGCCCATGCCCGTTACAACCACTCGACGATCACTCATACCGCAATACCTCGTGCCGATTTATCGCGCTTCATTTGTAACGCGTAGCGGCTTTGCTTTTGGAAAGATTAGGCGCCATCACGTGACGGGCCGCGACAAAAGCATCCCAGTCAGCTGCATCCGGCAGGGACGGAATGGTGACCAACTCACCCTGATCCAGGCCCGACAGCGCGGCGTCGACCATCTCGCCCGCCTCCATCACCATCTCCGCCGGAATCTGCGAAGCATCGATACCGGAACGCTCCCAGATTTCAGTACGTGTTACCCCTGGCAACACAGCCTGGACCTTGACCCCGGTGCCATCAAGCTCGGCGTTCAACGATTGGGTAAGGCTCAACACATAAGCCTTGCTGGCGCTGTAGGTGGCATTGAAACGCTCGGGAAACAACGCCACCACCGACGCGATGTTAATGATCGTACCCCGACCCGCCTTGGCAAAACTGGCCGCTGCAGCCGAAGCCAAGCGCGTGACCGCAGTCACGTTCAACTGAATCATTCGCTCCAGCTGATCGGTGTCGGCATTGGCCAACAACCCATCCGCCGCCACACCGGCATTATTCAACAGCAGGCTGATACTCGAATCACTGCGCAACCGTTGCTCAAGCTTGAGCACATCATCCTTTTGCGTCAGATCCGCCTTGAGCACTTCGACCTGGACGCCATACTCGGCGCGCAACTTGCTGGCCGCCTCGTCGAGCCGCTGCTGATCGCGAGCCACCAGCAACAAATCAAAACCACGCGCCGCCAGACGCTGAGCGTAAACCGCGCCAATACCGGAAGAAGCACCGGTGACGAGGGCCGTACCTTGGGATTGGGGAGAATTCATGGCTGTGCTCCGCAGGAGATGCTTGTGGGAAGGCCAGGCGCCTGGGCTTTAGGGCACCTGGACGGGAAACTCATTTATTATAGACATAATCTAATCTGAATATGATAGCCGTAATTTTCATAAGGCCGATAAAAGGTAATGTCTGGTAGCGATTGTGAAAATCGAGCAAGAGGCGGATTTTCATCTGTCGTGCTCTCATACCGCCACACGCACGGGTCCACACACGGGCTTCCAAACTATTCGATTATGGACCATCAGCCCGAAGTGATTTACTTGATTAAGGTCTTCAAGATCAAGCCTCACCGGCCATGGTGCCCTGGCACATGAGACATGGCTGTTTCGATAGGTTAATAATGGCTTGTTTCGAGCGCCCCCCATCCGAGCATCGCGGGTTTGAGATTGGGGTGAGTTGTAGGCGCGTGTTGAATCTGGCACTTCTTCAACCATCATTTGATCCACGGCGATCAAGCAGGTGAATTGCACGCTCACAAGCCTGGAATGTAGTGGCGGACCGTAGAAGCGGTAGAACGACGTCTGCCTGACGCACCGCATCAGGCGTTTTATAGTCCAGTGTCCGGTGTGGGCGCTCGCAGGTGTAGATCACTACAGACTCATCCGCCTCTTTGCCGGACCGTCTAAGCGCGCCATGCATTATCTACCAGTCACTTGATCACCGTGAACGGATGCTCTGCCTAGCGAACGAATGCACTAGACTTTTAAGTATTGAATAATGGTTGATACGTTTTCTTCCAACGCGTTCCTAGAATTATCGATAGTTAAAGCCGGTGCCAAAGGAGGTTCATAGGGCGATGAGATCCCCGTAAAATTTGTCAGGGAACCGCTGCGCGCCTTTCGGTATAGTCCTTTAGGGTCTCTTTGTTCACAAACACTTAGCGGCGTGCATACAAAAATCTCATGAAAGCAATCATCGCCGATTATATTGGACGCCAGTCTGCGGTCCTCTATCATTGGAGAAATGATCGCCACGATGACTATCAAGCCCGCATCATTCATGAGCTTGGCAACCTCAGCTATTCTCCTTATATTTTCTGATCTATCAGACAAGCTAAATCCCAAGTCTTTATTGAGACCATGCCTGACGTTATCACCATCAAGGATGAAGCAAGATTTACCTTGGGCAGTTAGACTCTTATCCAAGGCACACGCCAAGGATGATTTTCCAGACCCGCTGAGTCCCGTTAGCCAAATAGTAGCGGCTGACTGCCGTAGCCGGGACTCCCGGTCTTTACGAATCAAGGCTCCCTGGTGCCAACTAAGGTCATCCCCGTATCCGCTCATTTCACCAAGACCTCGCTATCTGAAAAAACCTCACACTCCGGCCCGTCAAACCATGCTACGCCTTCCTGTACAAAAGTCATTCTTAGCGTTGACAGCGCCGCCAGCTCAGGAGCGGTGACCTTTACGTTAAGCTTCAGCGTTTGTCCGGCTAGCAAAGTTTGCTCGATCCTGGTCCTGACCCCATCAAAAATGATGAGTTCACCCGTAGCCGAATTTATCCAGTGATAGCTAATATTGATTGGGTAACGGCCGCGACTCTGAAAACGGTATTTCGAGTTATTGGTTATCTGAACCTTGACATCGAAGCTTGCGCCCTGCTCGACAGCGCCTGGTGAAGATACTATATTAATATGAAGACCTTTTCTTTCCTCTGAGGACAGAGGGATATTATAAGCCTCGTCCATATGTCTAGGGTTCGAAATATAATTACTAACCAGCAACGAGTTTACCAACTCATCATATCTTGACTCAAAAACCCCGACTGCCCAATCGTAAAGCTCTTGATCCAACGAGGTAATTTCTCTTATAGCACTAATCGCCTCATTTGATATTTCACTGTCCGCCGGTCGATTGTCCGATACTCTCAGTTTCTGATGAGAGAACTGCGGATATACATCTAGAGCATTCGACAATAGATGTAGCGAGTGATTCATTTTCTCTGCAATGCCAAAGAACATGAATTTTTCCAGCCGAGACTTAGCCAGATCAAGTAATGCTCGATCATTAATACGTGCAGCATAACTTTTAACTGTGGCCGTACCATAGCCTACTGGATCTTTAGAAAGCTGGTCAAAGTCGAGATCTGCAGCAAGAAACAGAGTTTGGGTGTTAACCATATCCCACTGAGTATCTTTGTCCGTAACAAAATCCAATAGAGACCAGTTTTCCCCCACGACGCGATCATGGCGATAAGCATTTGGATCACGCTTGACATGTGAGTACCATGAAATCGTACGCTGCACAGGATCTCTCAACATCGTTATGTAGTTCAAATCCTTCCCTATATAACGATTCAAATCAAACCATAGATGCCCACGATAATAATCATACCCTGCAACATTATCTCTATCCAACTTAAAAAGCTCGGGAAGTAATTGAGCCGGGCATATCTGTGAATGATCAAACTGAGCATCCAAAAACGCAATAAGAGAAGTGCCAGCCGTCTTTGGAATATGAAGATAGTAAAGTGATTTATTCATTATTCACCGAACCCACAAAAAAATTAATACAAACTATCAAGCTATAAAATAAACCAAGAAACTTACGTGAACAAAGAGATAAAATAGCTGCCCTTTCAACGCCGAAAATCGAATTTTATAACATAATCTCTTAGAGCAGCAGTTTTCGATTTCAGAATAACCCAAGACGACCTCGAACATGATCAGGATACTTTCCTCCATGCGTAGCCGCCCATGGTTTTGCAGGAACGGGAGATTTGTCTTTTGATCTGGGATGTGACTCACTTCGTCAGCGCCATATTTCGGCATGTACAAGAAGCACCACCGTGTTACTGAGGGATACTCCCGCCAAAAACGAGAAAAGCCCTGCAGACATGAAACTGCAGGGCTTCTCGGTCAGGCCGACCATCACATTAAGGCCGGTAAGGCCGGTCAATGACCAGCCCCTTGGCGTTGAATAATCAGCTTAGTTCACTTCCAGCTTCTCGCGATTGCGATCCAGAATCGCCTTGCCGATGCCCTTCACTTCCAGCAACTCGTCCACCGATGCGAACGGTCCATTAGTTTCACGATACGCAACAATCGCTTTGGCCTTGGCTTCGCCGATACCGGACAATTGGCGTTGCAAGGTGGAAGCATCGGCGCCGTTCAGATCGACCTTACCGCCCTGTGCCTTTGGCGACACCTCTTGCACCAGCGGTGCATTACCCGCCTCCGCCTTCACTGCGGGCGCGGAAATGGATACCGTCGAGACACTGGTGAGCAGGGCAAAAACCAGAGAGTAGAAAAAACCAGTACGCATATTGAAGCTCCATGACATCGGTTGAGGAAGCAGCTTTTCCGAAGCTGCCTCCCAAACTTAGGCGATGTCTGGAGCCTGTCAAAAATATGTCCGTTACAGGATATGAAACAATCAGGGTTCGAGGCGACGCTGCTGATAGATCCAGTCAACGATCTCGCCATCGGGGGTGTAGCCACTGACGGTGTCACGCAGAAGTTGACGGACGCGTGCGTAATCGTCCTGATCAACGGCAACCAACAACTCGCGCAAGCGGCCTTTGAGCAAATCCCAGGGCAAATGATCCTCGTTGGCACTCATGATCATCGGATGTTGCGTTGCCGAAACGTTGTCGCCAATCAGCAACTCCTCGTAAAGCTTCTCGCCAGGACGCAAGCCGGTGAATTCGATCGAGATATCGCCTTGCAGGTTTTTCTCCGAACGAACGCTCAACCCGGATAGATGAATCATCTTCTCCGCCAGCTCGACGATCTTCACCGGTTCACCCATGTCGAGCACGAATACATCGCCGCCCTGCCCCATGGAACCGGCCTGGATCACCAACTGCGCGGCTTCGGGAATGGTCATGAAATAACGGGTGATTTTCGGGTGGGTTACCGTCAACGGACCACCGGCCTTGATCTGGCTGTGAAACAGTGGAATCACCGAACCTGACGATCCCAGTACGTTGCCAAAACGAACCATAGTGAAACGGGTCTTGTTGACCCGGGATACATTGGCCTTATCGCCAAACAGAACTGGGGCAATCTCGCGACTCAGGGCTTGCAGCGTCAACTCGGCCAGGCGCTTGGTGCTGCCCATAACATTCGTCGGACGAACCGCCTTATCAGTGGAAACCAACACAAAGTTGGACACACCCGATTGCAACGCAGCCTGAGCGGTGTTGAGCGTACCAATGACGTTATTCAACACGCCCTCGGCAATGTTGTGCTCGACCATCGGCACATGCTTGTACGCCGCAGCGTGATAGACCGTGTCCACACCCCAGGTCTTCATGACATCCAGCAGTTTGTCCTGGTGACGAATGGAGCCGAGGATCGGCAACAGCTCGACAGGAACCGACTCGCGACAGCCGCGTTGCTCCAATTCCGTCAGAATGCTGTAGAGATTGAATTCACTGTGGTCGAACAGCAAAAGCGTGGTCGGGCCAAGAGTGAAAATCTGCCTACACAATTCCGCACCGATCGAACCACCGGCACCGGTTACCATGACCGTCTTGCCTTTGATACAACGCTCCAGCAAATCCGGCTGCGCCGGCACCGAATCGCGCCCGAGCAAATCGGCGATGTCCACTTCCTGGATGTCTTCGACCTTTACCCGGCCACTGGCCAGGTCAGTAAAGTTGGGGACGCTTCGAATGTGTAGCGGGAAACGCTCAAGAAAAGTCAGAATTTCCCGACGTCGAGCACGGGTAGAAGATGGCAACGCCAGAAGAATTTCCTGGGCCCCCGTCTCATCGATCATTTGCTGAATGTGTTTGGGTTTATAGACCTGCAGGCCAGCAATCGCCCGATCCGCAATGCTTGCGTCATCGTCAATAAAGGCCACAGGGCGCATGACCCGCCCCATACGAAGCGCGGCGACCAACTGGTTGCCAGCGACGCCGGCACCATAGATCGCCACCTTGGTCAGGCCGTCATCACGGTTAGTGAACGGTACATGATGATTCCCTGAGAACCAGTCGCCCATAAAGTATTGGCGCATGCACAGGCGCAGACCACCGATGATGACCAGGCTGAGCCACCAATAGTTGAAGACGATGGAGCGTGGCACGACAGCTTCGTGGTTGCTGTACCAATAGACCACGACCGCCAGGATGAGTGATGAGAGACTGACGGCTTTGATGATGGCAATGAGCGCGTCGTTACCGAAATAGCGCATGACGGCACGGTACATGCCAAATCGAACGAACAGAGGTATGGCAACGATAGGAGCGCTGACAAACAACCAAAAATGGACCCTGAAAGGGTTGTACATATCATCGATACCCAATCGGACGATGAACGCCAACCATAGAGCCCCCCAGACCAAAACAATGTCTGTGGCAACCTGAAGCAGTCGCTTGCGACGCCGGGGAAGACCTAAAAGGCGTGCTCTGACCTTGTCCATTAACTCTTCAAACACCTCAGTTTTCTCCCTTCAACTGCCATATCACCTTAGTGGAACCTTATAGGCGCATCTCATCCACTTTTAAACCTAAATGACAGAACTGTTACCCAGTTTTTTCCTGTGGTGCTTCAAGCTCACCCGCATGAAACTTGATGGCTAACACAACTAATGGAGCATAGGCCAGAATCACCCCCACCCCGGAGTCCAGACCGAATTGAGTAACGCCTAGTGCGATAGGCAACAACCAAAGCAAATTGATCGCTCCAACGACCGCCGTAACCGTTAAATGGCTGCCAAACCGACGAGAGGCGAACTGATACGCATGACTGCGATGCGCTTCATAGACCTTGTCACCCCGGAGTAAACGGCGAAACAGTGTGAAAGTCGCATCGACAATGAACACGCCTAGCAGGATCAGCCAACCCCACAGCAAATCAGCTGAAACCCACGCGGCTTGCAGCGAAAGCCCTCCAAGGATCACACCCAGGAACCCGCTTCCAGCGTCCCCCATGAAGATCCTGGCTGGTGGGAAATTCCAGAAAAGGAAACCCGCAACGGCAAAGGCCAGCAACAAAGGAGCCCAAATCAAGTCGTTCGCACCACCGAGCCAGTACAATACGCAGGCCCCCAGGCAGGCGCAAATCGCCTCAACACTGGCAATGCCGTCGATACCGTCCATGAAGTTGTACAGATTGAGCAGCCACACCAGATAAAACGCGGCCAGCACATGACCCAACCATCCGAGGTCAAAGGTGCGCCCAAAGAACTCAATTACGGGCAAGCCACCAAGCCAGTACAGCAACCAGATTGATGCAGCGAAATGCCCCAGCAAGCGCCAACGGGCGGCGATGTGCCCGTGGTCATCCATGAAACCGATCACGGCAATCAGGGCGCCGGCACCGGCGATAGCCAGAAACGCCTGGAAAGTCATCAGCCCTGCAAAAAAGAGCATGAACAGCGCCATGGTAAACGCCAAAACGATTGCCACTCCTCCCCCCCGGGGCGTGGGAACCGAGTGAGAGCTACGCGCATTGGGTATATCCATCAGGCTCCGCGACAGGGCGTAATGGCGTAATGCCCAAGTGAGGGAGAAAGACACGATGACGATGACAGGGATAAACCAGCCATAACTCATGATTTACGGGAATCCAGAAAATGTTGCGCTGTCTGCGCCAACGCTTGATCGAGAGTGACCGGAGGTATCCAGCCCAATAGTTGTCGGTTCTTGCTGATATCGACCTGTAAGGACCCGAGAATACGGTCAGCCAGCGCCCGCTGGCCCAGCAACGCTGCAACGCCACTCATCAAACCGGATGGAACGGGCAACAATCGGGCAGGCTTGCCCAGGGCTGCCGCCAGTTTGCTTAAAAGCTGCGTAGTCGAAACATCTTCATCATCGCTGGCCAGGAACACTTGATTGGCCGCAGCCGGATGGTGGCAACAGGTCACGATCAAGTCCACCAGATTGTCCAAGGCAACGAGGCTACGCCGGTTGTGGACCGAGCCAAATGGCAAAGGAACACCACGATACAACCAACGCATCATGCTCAAAAAGTTGGCCTTGACCCCCGGCCCATAGACCAATACTGGCCGGATGACGACGACTTCCATCCCCGTGGTTGCAGCGAGTGACTTCAATCCTTGCTCTGCCTCGAGCTTGGAAATGCCATAAGGGTCGATCGGCGCAGGCTTGTCATCGGCACGGTAGGCGATGCCGGGCGGAGTACCTTCACCATTCACCTTGATGGAACTGATGAAGATGAAACGCTTTACTCCGCACGCTGCGGCCTGACGCGCGAGGTTCAATGTAGCTTCGACGTTGACTTCGCGAAACGCGGACAGTGGGTCGAGAGCCACCTCATTCATGACATGAACACGAGCGGCCGCATGGATAACCACATCGACGCCAGTCAGGGCTGCCTTCCAATCGTTCGTTGCGTTGAGACCGCTCAATGGGAGCGATCGTACGCCCGTACTCAGTGCGGCGGGCTGAGTTCGCAGCGGCGCAACAACCGTACAATCTGGAAGCTGTACTAAACGATTGATCAATGCCTGCCCCAGAAATCCGCTTCCGCCAGTAACCAGAAATGTTTTAGATCGCATGGGAGGCTCTTGGAATTGAAAAGAACAGCAATGCCCGGGCACCGTGCTGCAACCGCTCAAAGAAGAGAGCGATAAATCTCGGCATAGGATTTTGCCATCGAATCAGAAGAAAACACCGCTTCGAAACGCCGCGCCGCAGCCTCTCCCATCGACGCAGCCAGCTCCGGTTGAGTCCAGAGCTGGTTCATTGCCGCGGCCAGCGCGACAGAGTCGCGGGGTGGAACGACCAAGCCGGTCTCCCCTGCGATGTTGATGTAGGTGGTACCAGAGCCTATCTCACAAGAGATCATCGGCTTGCCGTACATTGCCCCCTCAAGCAACGAAATGCCGAACGACTCGGATCTCAGGTGTGAAGGAAAAACAAATGCGTAGCACAGTGCCAGAAGCGCTGCCTTGTCATCGTCAGGCAACCCACCCAGGAAATGCACATTAGAAAGGCCCAATTGATTGGCCTGCGCCTTGAGTTCAGCCTCAAGGTGCCCGCCGCCTAAAATGACAACGGGGAGCTGAGTCGATTTAGCCGCCTCAAGCAGATAGTCCAATCCCTTGTAATAACGCAACGCGCCGACAAACAGAAAAAACCGTTCGCCCAGCCGCGAACGCCAAAACTCGAGTTTTTCAGCCGAAGGCGTCGGATAAGTTTCGCGATCCAGTCCATAAGGCACGACACGGACCTTGTCCTTGAATCGTGTCAATACCGGACTGCTTTCAGCGTAGTTGGGAGACGAGGCGACAATGCAGTCAACATTGGACAGGAAGCGATTCATCAAAGGCTGATAAAGCTTGAGAAGTGTCTTTTGCTTGACGATATCTGAGTGGTAACTGACAACGGCCGGTTTTTTGATTCGGCTGATGAAATGCACCAGATCCATGTAAGGCCAGGGAAAGTGGTAGTGAACAATGTCCGCCTTCTTCACCAACTCGGAAAAATCCTTGAGCGCCGAGAGCGAGAAACCTGTAGAGGCGACATGCAGATCGAGTTTGGAGCGGTGAGTCAGATGGTGCCCCACCTTTTCGTTGCGTGCAGCCCCCCGCTCACTGAGATAAAGCACTTCAGATTCATATCCGTGCCGGAGCCCGCCCTCGGCAATCTGAAAAATGACTTGCTCAATACCACCCATGGTCTCCGGGTAGTACGTCTTGAAGAAGTGCAGAACCTTGATCATTGTCCTTTGACCACCTTCTGATAAACCTGAAGCGTTTCCATTGCACAGCGCTCCCATGAAAACCTTGCCGCATGCAGTAACCCTTGCTCTACGGCACCGGATCGCCACGCCTCATCCTCCAGCCCTCGCCGGATAAGTTCAGTCAATGTCTCGGTGTCCTGAGCTTCGCACATGAGGGCCGCCTCACCGGCAACCTCCGGAAGCGAAGAACTGTTGGAGCACACCACCGGGACACCCGAACTCATTGCCTCAAGGACCGGCAAGCCAAATCCTTCATAAAGCGATGGAAAGGTAAAAAGTCGGGCTCCGGCAAATAACAAAGGCAGATCTTCACTGGGGACAAACCCCAGGTAGTAAGCCCATCCTTCGCGCTTTGCACTGTCGAGCCGCTGATGAATGCTCTCGTTTCGCCAGCCATGGTAGCCAGTCAGCACCAATGGCCAACGCTTGCGAATTTCGATCGGCAAGCGGGAGTAGGCATCCAGTAACGTCTCGATATTCTTGCGAGGTTCGATTGTTCCGACAAACAAACTGTAACCACCAACGTCGAGACCATGACGCGACAACGTGCTTCTGAGTTCGTCGGCGCTACGAGGATGAAACTCGGCGGAACTGGCCAACGGAACCGTATGAATACGATCAATAGGCCATGAAAAATAATCGGCCAACTCTTTACGGGTGTACTCAGAATCAGTGATCAGCGCGTCCGCCCTAACCAGAGTGGTTTTAAGCTCTTTCTGCAAGTAGCGCACAAGTTGCGGCGCATGGCAGTGAGACCACGTAAAGGGCGACAGATCGTGAAAGGTTGCAACACTGCGCCCGGCGAACGGCGGCAGATAATAATTAGGGCTGTGATATAGAAAATCACCATGACCTTTTAACGCACGCTTCCTGAGCAACGGCATAAGCAGCCGATAGGCTTCAACCGCCAGGAAGTTTTTTTGAACGGCCCGCTTCAAGCCGTAACCGTTACCCGAAGCGTCGGCAGCCGTAGGCAACGAAGGCAAAAACCGCCGACCGGCAAAAAACTGCAGGTCGGTGATTTCCGGGTTTTGCTGCAGCCGCAGCGCCAATTCGTAGGTGTAACGACCGATGCCGGTCAGCGGGAAGCGGACCGGTTCAACAGAAAGAATTAACTTCATTTATTCAGCCGTCAGCATCCAACGCAGGGTTTCACTCAGAGGCGGTGTGGTCCAGCCGGGTACCAGCGCTCTCAATCTGGCGTTGTCGCCGCACAAGGTTTTCACTTCGTTGGCCCGGACAAAAGCTGGATTTACTTCAACTTCAATGTCTTGTCCGGTAAACCCTTCGCACATTTCGATCACTTCACGAAGTGAATGGGTTTGTCCAGAACTGACATTAATTGTCTGTCCTAGTGGTTTCACCTCGATCAACCCTCGATAAGCGGATACCAGTGCACGAACATCGCTGAAATCACGCCAAACATCGAGATTACCCAATTCGATTTTTTGCGCCTTACGACGGAAATGAGAAACGATTTTGGGCAACAGGAAGTTTTCCGCTTGTCCAACACCCGTGTAGTTGAAAGGACGAGCGATGACTATCGGCAGCCGATCCTGCCAAAGGTTGGCCATATACTCCATGGCCAACTTGCTAACGGCATAATCGTTGGCCGGCGCAGGAGCAGTGGACTCCGAAAGCAGTCCACCCGAAGCATTGCCATAAACATTGGCACTGCTGGCGATCAACACGCAATCCAGCGATTTTCCGCTGGCTTCGACGGCCTCGAGCAGATTACGCGTCCCGATGAGATTGACCTGATAGAACGCGTTCGCTGCACCATGACCGACAAACGCCAATGCCGCGAGATGAACGACAACATCCGGCTGAATCTTTGCCAGCAGCGTACGCAAACCCGGACCATCAGCCAAGTCGACCTGGTGATAATTGCGCTCATCGGAAGGCTGACTACCCAACCCGATAACCTCATAACCATGAGACCGAAGCTCATCTGCCATGTAACGACCGGTGAAACCCTGAATCCCCGTAATCAGCGCACGTTTGCCGGCAATGGTCATCAGAACGAGAATCCTTGTTCATTTCGACGCAGGTCCGCTTCAACCATCATGCGGCACAGCTCTTCCAGCGAAGTTTTCGGCTCCCAACCCAGTACTTCCTTGGCTTTGGCCGGATTACCGATCAGCAACTCGACTTCAGTCGGGCGGTAGAATTTCGGGTTGATGGTGACCAGCACCTTACCGGTTGCGGCATCAGTACCCTGCTCGTCTTCCGCGGTCCCAGCCCAGGATATGGTGATACCAACAGCCTTGAACGCCATGGAGACGAAGTCGCGAACAGTTTCGGTGCGGTTAGTCGCCAACACGAAAGTATCCGGTTCATCAGCTTGCAGCATGCGCCACATGCCTTCTACATACTCTTTGGCAAAACCCCAGTCGCGTTTGGCGTCGAGATTGCCCAGCTCCATCTTGTCCATCAGGCCCAGCTTGATCTTGGCGACGGAGTCAGTGATTTTGCGGGTCACAAACTCACGGCCACGCAGCGGAGACTCGTGGTTGAACAAGATACCGCTGGTCGCGAAAATCCCGTACGACTCACGATAGTTGATGGTCATCCAGTGAGCGTAGAGCTTGGCTACACCATAAGGGCTACGTGGGTAGAAAGGCGTGCTCTCGACCTGCGGGATAGCCTGAACCTTGCCGAACATCTCGGAGGTGGATGCCTGATAGAAACGAACCTTCGGGTTCACGATACGAATCGCTTCAAGCAGGTTTACCGCACCGAGTCCGGTGATTTCTGCGGTAGTGAGCGGCTGCTCAAAGGAAACACCCACGAAGCTCTGTGCCGCGAGGTTGTAGACCTCGGTGGCTTCAGTGGTTTGCAGCAGACGGATGCTGGCCGACAGGTCGGTCAGATCGTACTCGACCAAATGCAGATTAGGGTTGGACTGGATGCCCAACTCTTCGATACGCCAGAAATTGACAGAACTGGTACGACGGTAGGTACCGTAAACGGTGTACCCCTTCTCCAGCAGCAGTTCCGCCAGGTAGGCGCCGTCTTGACCAGTGATGCCAGTAACAATTGCTTTCATGCGAATCCTCTAAACTCCATTTTGAGCCTTGGTTGGGTGGCTCATCAAGACAAGATGCACGGTCGGTGCCGTGCCACCATTCTAGTTTGTAATGATACCTAAATTGCCTGCGCTATAGGAACTTTACCGGGAGGAGAACTAACGCCTCTCGTCGCCTCAAAAGCCCAACCGCCGCCCCCCTCAAAAAAAACCTCGACACAAAAGTGACGAGGTAATGATTTTTGCAAATCAGGTGATCATCTTACTGATGGATGATCATAAATTTAACAGGGAGACAGGTCCATAAGTACCAAGCAGCCCTCCACATCATTGAATACGCAAGGAAACAAACCCAATTCCTAATTTTCGTACATCACCACCCGCACCGAGCTTATTAGGAGAAACAGGTGTTGGCGGGAAGAACGAAATGGCATCAACAGAATCTCCTTGGAGATCAACTTTCAACCGCACCTCTGATGTCATTGAAGCAAGCGTCACCTCGTACTCATGACTACCAATTAGCACTTTAATAGGTTTACCTGCATTAGAAGCATATGCATGCGCTGCCAATACAAGAGTAAATTTTTGCGGCAACGGAGAACTAAAATCGATACGGACACTATGAGAAAGATTCCTGTCAGACCAACGCCCCCAAGGTTCAACACCCGAAAAACCCTTGACGCTCTTTACAAAAATCGGCCAACCGGTTCGCCTAAAATCTATTCCTTCCTGCAAACTGGCAGTGTAGCGCACACCCAAATGGTCAGCATAATAGTTCGTTTTTTCCATAATATGCCTAACACTTAATCCAGCAAGATCAACACTCGCAGACGAGTTCAATCTGAAAAACACGAGTTCTCCATTAGCGCTAGTCAACAAAGGTGCTTCGCCAAGTAATGTCGTCAATCCATCAACTAATCCCTTAGCATTATCGGAGTAACCACGGCGATCTATATAAATACCCTTGAACCCCAAACGCTGTACGACGTCTATTTGTTTCCCTAAAGGCTCTTGAGAAAGTGAGCGGTAAAATAAGTCGCCGTCACGACCCTTCATTCCACCGAAATTCCATCTCAAAGCCTTAGAATGCAAAACACCTGCTGCCAATTGGTAAACAGACAACCGAAATAGAGGGGGGGTCTCTGGAAAACCTAAATATGGAAGTTGATAGACCGCAGAACCTGTGGGCAGAGAATCTTCGATCGCTCTTACAAATTCTCGATCACTCTTATACGCGTCCTGCTCTTTTACATTACAAGTTCCGCAAGCGGGTACCGTTTGATCGTACAACCCCACGAACAGCAACACTAATGCGATTATCAGGGACCAAAGACGGACCTTCGACGAAAATCTCTCCACTAGCATCTGGAGAGCTATGAAAAAAATAAGTATCGCGCCAAATCCAACAAAAACACTAATCCTGTTCCAACCTCTTATCGAAGCCGAGACAAAAGACGAAAAAATCGCACCCAAACCGCCGATAGTGCCAAACATAAAAAGAACAAATACAACAGCGACCAAGAAGCCCAGAGTAGAGTTCAACCTCACTCCGGAAAGTGATGCCAATAGCAACAAAAACCCAATCAACAATCCCAAAGAACCAACCACACCCAAGGTTGAGGATGCATTTTCATTAATCAATGGAAATATAGAGTTATAGTAGTTAGTAAATGCACCAACCCAAGGGATTCTATGATCAGCTCGAGGAAGGATCAGTTGCATTAACTTAAAGCTATAGATCTCGGCTTCTAGCGGCGATCGCTGTGCGACTTCAGGGTTAGCACCACTCTGATAATCTCCAATCAAATTAGGAGTTACGTTGAGCAATACTCCGGCAACCAACACAGACACAATTAGCAGCGCACGCGCTGGCGCGTGCAGGCGTCTAGATTTAAGCCAACCGAGCGCCCCTCCCAGAGAAACAACGATAACGCCAAATAGCGCGTAATACACACCAAAGGAAGCAAGAATCAGCAATGCGAGGACTAAAGCCAAGTACTTTACTACAACCAACGAACTGATTTTTTTCCAACCCCCATCATCTGAAGACTGAAAAATAGCAAACGAGAGGTAGAAGAAAATTGGTACTACAAAATACCAAGTATAGAACAGATGGTTAAATCTCAAAATATGAAACGGCAAAAAAGTAAAAAGCAAAGCTCCAACTAGTGAAAAAGAACGCAAAAGTCCAAACGCTCTCATAACAACAAATGAAGCTATAAAAACAGCAGGAAACCCAAGAAGGAAAAACAGATTCGTCCCAATAAAACTGTTACCCAACAACATACCAAGCAGCTTGATTAGTAAGTGACTACCAAAATCCGAGCCTGGGAAATCCAAAAAACTTGAGCCAAACGGGTAACCACTTCGAGCATTCTCAAAAAGCCACCCTTCCGTTACTCGCTGTGCCATCCAGGCGTGAAAGAGGCCGTCACCAGAGTACTGATAAGGGATGGAAATATTTGGCCATAGACCAGCCGGCCACCCACTCATCAGGACACTTGCAAGAAAAAATGAACACAGCGACCCAAAGAGTACTAACCACCAATCCTCTTTGAATGTCACCAACTGAGACTTTAGCCTAGGTTCCAAACTTAATGCCGGCATCTGGCGAAACGATTTAATTGATGTCACCGTTCTAAATCCCTTAACAACTAATCAAAATTTACGCGTTCCGACTCAACAACCAGCGGCATATTTCGAACTTGCGTATGTACGGAACCTATATACTCACCCAACATACCTAAAAACAGAATCTGCACTGAGCTAAAGAAAAACAAAGAAATCAACATCGGTGCAACGCCAAGCTGAAACGAGTCCCAAAACAGAATTTTCGCTATCAAAAACCCAAAGGCTATCAACAAGCTAAGTAAAGCAAGGACCCCGCCCCCCATAACCATCAAACGCAATGGAACTTTCGAATGATTTGTAATACCCAACATCGCAATATCATAAAGGGTATAAAAATTATTTTTTGTAATACCGCGTTGGCGCCGGGGTTGCTTGAATGGGACTGTGGCGATTGGAAATCCGATCTCACAAAGTAGCCCGCGAAAGTAGGGGTAAGGGTCATCGATTTTTTTAAGAACATCAAGCACGACACGATCGAAAAGCCCGGCACCTGTGGCATTTTTGACAAGAGGAACTTCAGAAATTCTGGAGATGAACCGGTAATATGCTTTTCTGGCGAAAAACATCAACGGTGATTCCTCGCTCTCAGGCTTGACGGCCAATACGGTCTTAAACCCCTCCTCCCACTTTCGTACAAACTCCTCTATCATCTCCGGCGGATCTTGAAGATCAGAGGCTATCAAAACGCATGCATCTCCCCGGGCCTGCAATATCGCATGATAGGGAGACCGAATATGCCCGAAATTCCTCGCATTAAGGATTAATTTTACTCGCTTATCCTCTGCGGCAATCCCTCTGAGCTTTTGAATGCTCCCGTCAGTAGAGCAATTATCGATAAAAATATGCTCATAATCATAATCCAACTTCGACATAACAGCCGTAATACGCTGACAAAGCTCATCAATATTGGCCTCTTCATTGTAACACGGCGTTACGATACTAATAAGCTTACGCATAATTAAAAACAAACCTGTTATTTATAAAGAAAGAGAGTATCGCCATTGGAAGAATCAGCGCAATGCCAGACACATATGGCACGACCCCAAAGTGCGCAAGTCCGGTTATGCACCCTAGATTTAAGCAATATACAAACGCATAGCCGATTACAAATCTAAAAATAAGTTTATTATTTTTAGATCCAAAAACAATAGAGCCCGTACTTTTAAAGTTAAACAACACACCCAATACGGTAGCCAGAAACAGCGCAATACTGTAGTGAAGCCCTATATAGAGGAAAAATGCAAAGCATCCGTAACCAAAAGCCGCATTCAACAACCCCACGAGCAGGAACCTTAGAAATTTAATTTTAAAAAGACTACGAAACTTCACAGTCGGACTTCCCGATCTGAAACGCCTTCCAAATACAAGTCAATTTCACTCAGAATACCACTCAACGACGACTCACGCGGTAAGTAACCGTACTTTTCCGCAGCACGATTAA
The DNA here is from genome assembly GCF_054071155.1 of Pseudomonas sp. SDO5532_S415. Classification (NCBI taxonomy): domain Bacteria; kingdom Pseudomonadati; phylum Pseudomonadota; class Gammaproteobacteria; order Pseudomonadales; family Pseudomonadaceae; genus Pseudomonas; species Pseudomonas sp. SDO5532_S415. The sequence goes on from NZ_JBSVWS010000020.1 coordinate 23,522, forward strand.
GCGAGTAGTAGTTCGATTTAGATCCTGTCGCATTGAGTTTTGCACTGTCACCGATCACATCATACTGAAGGCCGAATTTTTCTTTTATCCGTGCCAACAAAGAAAACTTGTCGATGGGATCGAGCGTATAGCAATCAACAGAATCATTTACTGGGTCTGCAGTAAGCAGCTTCTCTATTAACTGAAAAAAATCGACAGGTGACAGATAATCCCTCACCATATTTTCAGGCGACACGCCCAATACGTCACCAGCCTTCAGCGCACGCAAGATATCACTTAAGAAAAAACGGGCATCTGGGGACTGTCGGTGACTAAAGTAACCAAACACTCTTAAATCGATAATACTAAAATCAGAGAGTGCTCGGTGGCGGCATTCTGCGTAAAACTTCGCGATAGAGTACCAATCTTGCGACTGCAAATCATTTATTGGAAATGTAGCTTTGGAACATTCGCCAACGGGCTCTTCGAAATTCGTGCCGTAAGCAGCACCACTACTCAGAAAGATATACTTGCAGTGAGGGTGTTTTTTTATATAAGCCAGAGCGAGCTGATCATATTGCTCTGTAACTTCAAAAATCTGCGACCCCATGATTTTGGCTCGAGCAGGATCACCTACACCTACAAAATTTATAATTGCATCGAAGCCGCCGTCAAGACTAAAACTGGAATAATCCAGCACGGGAAAACATTTACGCTCCGCTATTTTTCGAACATCCGGACTCAGTGCAGCCAGGTTACGCACGAACAAATGGCACTGGTAGCCCGTGCTATCGGCAAAAGACGAAACCAAATCTTTTGCGATATGACTGTTAGCCCCCAATATTGCAATATTCATTTACTTGTACCCAGTAGAGGTGTCTGCTCATCAATGGGACGACCAAACTCCAGTCTCGGCCGGCACTCCCGGGCATCAGGCATAAGCACTTCAATAAGCATAGGTTTCGGCTCATTAAAAAAGTCCGCTACTGCAGTACGAAATTCCTCAAGCTCAACAACACTTACTGAAGTGACGCCATAAGCATTACCGATCGCTTCAAACTGGGAAGTATAACCATCCCAATAAGTAGATGAATTCCTTCCCTCGAAGTACATCTCCTGAAAACCACGAACCATTCCTAACGAATGATTGTTCAGCACGATAGTCAATATAGGGAGTTGATCTCGTGCAATGATGTCCAGTTCTTGAATATTGAGTTGCGCACCACCATCCCCGGTGATTACAACAACAGGTTTGCTCGCGGCATAACAGACACCTACAGCCGCTGGTATGGCGAACCCCATGGTGCCCAGGCCGCCTGAATGGTGCATGGCTTGACGCTTGCCTAACTTGATCGTATGCGCTGCCCACATCTGGTTATTACCGACATCGGCCACATAATCAATGGCTCGCCCCTCAGCAAGCTCATTCAAGACACCAAACAAATGAAATGGACTAATTTTCCAACTAGAATACTCGTCAACAAAAGTCTCTTTGAACTTAAGTATCAACCGATTTGACCAGTTTTTCCACTCAGGATTGATCTCACTGCCATACAGCAAGAACTGGGAGAAAACTTTTTCGAGATCCACTTCGTATGCACAGTCAGCGGCAACCCTGTTATTCAACTGCCCAGGCTCAATATCGAATTGAATTATCTCTGCTTGAGGCGCAAAGCTTTCAGGCTTCGCCCCTGTTTGCCGCACGTCCATTCGACTACCCAGAACAACTAAAAGATCACAGTTCTGAACGGCATAATTAGCTGCTCGAGTACCATAAGCTCCTAACATTCCGAGATAATAGTCGCTCGATGGTAGCTTCTCAGCACCCTTCAGGCTGGCAACATGCGGTATCCCCATTTGATTAATCAGAGAAAGCCACTCAGAAAAGTTTAGTGCATTTACGGCCCCGCCACCAATTAGCATCAAAGGGCGACTGGAACTCTCCAACTTTGATTTAACAACCTCATAGTCAGAAAAGCCCTCACCAACATGCTCATTCAGACTTTTTCTGCCCAACAAATCAGCCAACTTAGAGTCATCCAACTCTGCACGCTGAATATCCATAGGAATATCCAACAACACAGGTCCTGGACGACCTTCTTTAGCGATATATATAGCTTTCAACAGGCACGGGATCAACTCATCGACATGGCTAATTTGACAAGCATACTTCGTTATACTTTTAACCAAGGCAACACTATCCAACTCTTGAAAACCTTGTTGGCGTATAGACCTGTCGCCTTTCAACTCATATGTATTGACCTGACCAGTTAAAAATATACATGGATGCCCGTCAAGCCAGCAATCAGCGATTCCAGTCATCAAATTTGTAGCACCTGGGCCACTTGTTCCTAATGCTACACCCAAGACTTTATGGTTTGTAGCACGTGAAACTGCAGATGCAGCAAAGGCTGCGCCTTGCTCGTGATGCATAGAAACTAATTTGGTTTTACCCAACAAATTAATACTATCCACCAGGTGAGTAATCATCCCACCAATAAGCTCAAAACCATGCAGAACGTCATTTTCTGCAAGTACTTTTGCTACTGCATCTGAAGCTTTCATATTTAGAAACCGATCCCGAAGAACTCTTCCAACTTCTCACCGACGTAGTCGAAATGCTCCTGACCCAATGCTGGTTGAACACCGAGCCAAAAGGTTTGGTTCATCGTGCGGTCGGTATTGGTCAAATCACCAACAACTCTATACTCCACGTTTTGAAAGTAAGGCTGGCGAGTGAGATTACCGGCGAAAAGCAGTCGTGTTCCGATCTTGTTCTGATCGAGAAATTTAAGCAGATCCACTCGATTGACACCCGCGCTCTCCTTGAGCGTTACCGGAAAGCCGAACCAGGAAGGATCGCTATTTGCCGTAGCCTCAGCGATCTCAAGAAACTCGCTCAAGCTGGAAAGACGTTCTTTTAGCAGCTTGAAGTTACGCTTACGAGTATCGATAAACTCTTGAGCACGATCCAGTTGCGCCAGACCACAGGCAGCCTGCATATCAGTAATTTTGAGGTTGTATCCCAAGTGAGCATAAACATACTTATGATCATAACCTTGAGGCAAACTACCAAACTGCTGACCGAAACGATTACCGCATGTATCATCACAACCAGGCGCGCAGTAGCAGTCACGCCCCCAATCTCGGAAGGACTCAGCGATTAGTTTGAGTTGGGCATTGTTGGTAAATACTGCCCCACCTTCACCCATCGTGATGTGGTGCGCAGGATAGAAACTCAGAGTGGCGATGTCACCGAAAGTACCAACCAACTTACCATCATAGGTGGCGCCCAGTGCATCACAGCAATCTTCAACCAGCCACAGGTTGTACTTCTCGCACAATTCCTTGACCTTACCCAGATTGAAAGGGTTACCCAGAGTATGGGCAAGCATGATTGCCTTGGTCTTGGGCGTGATGGCCGCCTCGATGAGATCGGCGTTGATATTGTGAGTAGCCATATCAACGTCTACAAACACCGGTATGGCGCCGAACTGGACAATTGGGTTAACTGTGGTCGGAAAACCGGCCGCAACACCAATGACTTCATCGCCTTTTTTGATGGCTCGCTCGCCAAGCTTGGGCGATGTCAAGGTACTGAAAGCTACTAGGTTAGCCGAGGAGCCGGAGTTGACGCTAAGCAAATACTTGACGCCCAGAAACTCAGCGAGTTTTTTCTCAAACTCTGCGTTGAAGCGGCCCGTTGTAAGCCAGCCATCAAGGGACGCTTCGACCATCAGTTGCAGTTCGCGTGCGCCGATCACCTTGCCGGATGGTGGAATAACACTTTCACCAGCAACAAATGGCTTGGCAGCCAAAGCAGTCTGGGCATAACGCTCAACGAGCTGGCTGATTTCCTGACGGAGCATATCGGGGGTCATGAGATTTCCTACTTAAAGCTTTAGTTAATTAGTTACTTGTGGCCATAGCCGTCATATAGCCGTTTATTTCTTCCATACAACGAGCCCGCATGTCATCGCTGCGCAACCATGCACGGTGCCAATTGACAATATGGATAAGTGTTGTTTCCAGGTCCCAGGTAGGGGTCCAATGCAGGTGCGCACGTGCTTTTGAGATATCCAGCTTGAGATAACGGGCTTCGTGTGGTTGCGGGTCGTTGTCCAGCTGCCAGCTAGCGCCTGCGCCCCAAGCTTCGACCATATGGTTGAGTATCCACTCCACAGGCCTCGCATCTTCATCCCTAGGTCCAAAGTTCCAACCTTGGGCGAATGGATGGCCATGTTCCCACAAATTCTGCGCCAGAACCAAATAGCCACCCAGAGGCTCGAGAACGTGCTGCCATGGACGAGTGGCCTGTGGATTGCGGACGATCACAGGTATGCTTTTCTCAACAGCACGGAGGATATCTGGAATAAGGCGATCCTCCGCCCAATCACCACCACCAATCACATTTCCCGCTCTCGCGGAGGCAAGTGCTGCTGATTTTTCACTACTGAAGAAAGATTTGCGGTAAGCCGAGGTGAGCAACTCTACGCAGCCCTTACTATTACTGTATGGGTCGTGCCCGCCCATCGGTTCATTTTCGCGGTAGCCCCACTCCCACTCCTGGTTTTCATAGCATTTGTCGGTCGTGACGTTGACTATGGCTCTCAGGTTAGAGCACTTGCGAGCGGCTTCTAACACATGAAGTGTGCCCATGACGTTGGTCGCATAGGTTTCCACCGGCTCACGGTACGACAATCTGACCAATGGCTGAGCCGCCATGTGGATCAAGATATCAGGATCAAACGCTGTCATGCTGTCGATCACGGTTCGCAAGTCACGAATGTCGCCGATTTCAGACTGCATGCCTTCAGATACACGAGCCTCATCGAATAGCGCAGGCGTCGAAGGCGGGGTGAGCGCAAAACCCTTTACTTGCGCACCCATACCCTGCAGCCAGAGCGACAGCCAGCTGCCCTTAAAGCCAGTGTGACCGGTGAGGAAGACTTTTTTCCCTTTCCAGAAGGCAGGTGCGACAGTAGCTTTCATATTATTCCCAGGTTTTCCACGGAGCCTTGCCATTGTGCCATAGATTTTCAAGCATGTTTTTGTCATGCAAAGTATCCATTGGCTGCCAGAAGCCGTGGTGTTCGTATGCCATCAATTGGCCGTCAGCAGCGAGGTTCATCAGTGGGTCTTGCTCCCATACGGTGCTGTCGTCGGTCAGGTAATCGAGTACCTGGGGAGTCAATACGAAAAATCCCCCGTTAATCATAGCGCCGTCACCCTTGGGCTTTTCTTTGAAGTTGAGTACCTGCCCCTTCTTGATATCTAACGCACCAAACCGACCTGGCGGGTAGGTAGCAGTGAGTGTTGCCGCTTTACCATGTTGTTTGTGGAAAGCCACCGTCGCACTGATGTCCATATCTCCAACACCATCACCATAGGTAAAGCAGAACGCCTCTTCATCACGAACATAGTCTGCCACTCGACGCAGACGCCCCCCTGTCATTGAAACGTCACCAGTATCAATCAACGTCACGTTCCAAGGCTCCGCGCGCTTGCCATGCACTTCCATGCTGTTTTCTCGCATGTTGAATGTTACATCGGACATGTGAAGGAAGTAGTTCGCAAAGTACTCCTTAATCAAGTATCCCTTATAACCACAGCAAATAACAAAATCATTAATGCCGTGAGACGAATACATTTTCATGATATGCCAAAGTATCGGCTTCCCACCGATTTCCACCATTGGCTTTGGTCGAATGCTGGTCTCTTCGCTCAAGCGCGTCCCTAAGCCACCTGCTAAAATTACTGCTTTCATAATCCCTCCTGATTAGTTTGAACGCACAAAGGCATCTGAGTAAAAATTCTTTGCGGGCAAGCCCGCCTTAGCCAGCGATTCACGAGCAGAAAAAATCATATCTTCCGAGCCGCAGGCGTATACAACCGATTGAGAAAGATCCAAAGCATCCTCCATCAAAGCTGTTTGTACATAGCCATTCCGCCCAGCCCAAGAAGAATCTGCCCGAGACAATACCGGTATAAACACAGCGTCCAAACCATCGAGATTCGGCTCCCAGTAAATATCTTTTTGAGTGCGCCCCCCCCAATAGATATAAATCTTCTTTCCCACAACCAGTGCAGGGGTACTGAGGATTTGCTCTAGGATCGCTTTGACTGGCGCAATTCCAGTGCCAGTTGCCAAGAAAACGATATTTTTGCACTCTTTTTCACGCAAACTAAAGGTACCCAACGGCCCCTCTAATCGCAAAAGATCATTCACCTTAGCCTCAGTGAACCAATACTGTGACATGACACCCTGCTCGACTTCCCGTATGTGCAGTTCCAGTTTTGCATCTTCACGATGAGCATTGGCAATGGAATAACTACGACGAACACCACCAGCGCCAATTACATCCAAGTACTGCCCAGGCAAATAAGAAAACTTACTATTAGGTGGAAGCCTCAATATGAGCTGAATGACATTATCAGCAAGCATCCCAATTGCATCAATTCTGCAGGGCATAGTTCTGACACTGATATCGCCAAGAGCGCCAATATCTTCAATATCCAACTCAACGTCAGTACTAGCATAACGACAACATGTCAAAACGTACCCATCTTGACGCTCTTCCTCACTGAGCGAAAGCTCACCTTTGAAAGCCTCTGTCTCCCCGCTCACCACTTTTGCCTTACAAACGCCACAGCGGCCGGTCCTGCAACTGTACTCCAACGTTATCCCTTGAGTTCTAGCATTATCAAGCATCGACTCGCCGATCGCCGAATTAAACACCTTCCCGTTACATATAGTGACTGACTTCATAATCCCAACCAGATAACTTAAATTATTGATAAAAACTATAAAATATATACTAACTACCTAACCAGTTCTATACGCCAATCACGAGGCGCCTCGACTTGACGAGTGAGCCTGTATATTTTCGAAGCCTCTCTAGGCTTTGACTCAAAGATACCAGCGATTGCCGGCTCACTAGGAATGTATACTCGTTTCCTAGCAACCTGATATATCAGATTACCATTAATAAATACCGGCTGACCTGAAATATCTATTGTATCACCGTCTGCTACCCCATCTAACAACCCAGACTCGATAGCATGCACTAACGAGTTCCTTGGCTCCCCAAATATAAAGTCCAGCTTTTCAGAACGATCCAAACTAACGAGAAAATTAAACCCTAACCAAGATGAAAACACCAAACACACCACACCCTTCAACCACACATTGGATAATTGGGCTACAAAGAACCACCCAAGAGCCATCATAAGGGCTACGCCAAAATATTGATAATAAACACCTATATGACCCACACCAACTATCAATTCAGACTGATACTTTGAGGATATTGAGATCAATAACGGAGGAAAACACATCAACACCAGCGCAACAAAAACAATACCTAGACTTGGGAAATTTTGAGATAGGCGTCTCCTCTCAGAAAATGACCAAAAGCAGAAAAAAGACAACACAAAAAGCACCACCATAATAGCTGCATGATCTTTCATCAACGCAAACGCTTGAAGCAGAGAGAAATCCCCCTCCCCCCTCAAAAAGTAATAACTACCAGGCAATCCCGAAGCAAACTGAATCAGATAAGTAACAGGGATCTTATCCATTGCGCCGATTTGCGAGCCCGGATAACCCACCACCGCCATATCTTTAATATACAATGTCACAACGACATAAATTACAAACGGAACAGTAACAATCAATATTCCCGGCCACTTTCTTTGACAGCTAGAAAAAAATATCATTAGAAATGCAATCGGCACGTAAATAACATTTAACTCATAACAAAACGCCGAAAACAACGCAATCGAAGATGACAGCACTACTAACCACAACGAACCACCGCGAAGCCACTTCACCAACAATATCAATGACAGTATCAACTCAATAGCCAACATTTGCAAAAAGGTAGCATAGGACCCGATAGGGTCATGAAAATCCCTCACCTGAAAGCACATCAACAAAAATAATACAAACAACCCAGTCATTGACCACGCCGACTGCAAGAGCCGTAACAGATGCACAACAAGCCCGATATTTACAGCAACCAATACGACATCAAAAAACCGAACCAAAGCAGGGTCATTCACATAGTAGTAAAAACTATAAATAAAAGGAAAGGAAAGCATTAGCCTTCCAGCATGAAGCCAACTAGTCATGATTTTTATAGAGAAATCGAAGAGAGAAGTCTCCGCCCTATTAATCAACCCCCACACTTGGCTATTTAGCGAGTCATCAAACCAGAATCCGTTTGTTAAATATGGATACATGACTATAACAAACAGAATAGATAACGCGACCACAATTACTAAATCAATGGTTCGAAGTCTGATAGCATGTATTGTGAACACGTGGCTCATATCCTTTCCGTTTCAGCATACGGTTATTTGTTCACCCCCTTTAACAGAGAGCATACAAAAGCGAAAGCCCCTGCACGAGGCACTTGCAGGTCAAAAATCGACGAATTATATCCGAGATGTGCAGTGGAAGGGTGAATAGTCGCCCATTTTTAACCCAAGCTTGACACCGCCAGCACGCCTGTATTCGACTCCTGATTCGGTTGAGTTCAGGGCATGATCACCATGCCGAAAGGGCTTTATGACGACATTTTTTCCGTTTTAGCAAATGCTTGAGCAAATGCTGAGGAAATCAACTCCTTTTAGGACAAGCTAGAGCTGTTAGCCAATGACGACGCCCCTCCCCAAAATTGTTCAAGTATGCGACGACAACGCAAACCTCTGCAGGCCTACCTTCCGCACATCGAAGCCATTCACGATCAACCCGAGCTGAACTGAGCCTGTGAAACCGAACACTGGAGAAAAAATCATAGGCCAACTCGAGACCGATGCGAATTTCGCTGACTTTAATTTCTTGTTGGCAGAGTTCAGCGAGAAAAACCACGCACTTCAGACAACAACGGATTCAAATCAACGCATCTTGTAATTGCTTAGCACTTTCCTCCCACGTCAACCATGGCATTGTCCTGGACTGAGGGTGTTGACCTCGCTCGAATAACTGCATCCAGGCCCTAACGAATCGCGCCAGATCGCTCCCTGACATGCCTTCGAAATAAAACGCATGTTCGGCTGCGATTTCCCGGAAAACCGGAAGGTCACGGACAATCATTGGCAGATGGTGCTGAGCCGCTTCAATCAGCGGAAGACCGAATCCTTCACCCTCGGACGCCGCAATCAGACAAGTCGATGCTGAATAGATTTTTTCTAGGTATTCGTCACTGATGCCTTCCAGCCAAAAGAGTGTGCGCCCTTTTGCCGGGTGTACACTCAGACGCTCAACTAGGTCATCGACCAGCCATCCCCTCTTGCCGACGATGACCAGGTTGATTTGATGACCTTCTTTCCACAGTTCTTCAAATGCCGCCAGCGTTTGAGAATGCCCCTTTCGAGGCTCAATAGTACTGACCATCAAGAAACTTGGTCTGTCAGCCAAATTACTTAACACATCCTGTGCATCCTCAGGTAACCCCAAAGATGGTAAACTGCTGTTGATATCAGCCCCCAAATGGAAACTCTTAACCACCGGCTTGTTACCTGCATACTTTTCTGTATTGGACGCCAGCCATTGCTCCATTTCCCCGGCCACAGCGCCAGAAATGCAAATAAGTTTGCTTGCGACCATACTGATCTTGCTCAGCCAGTCATTAAAAAACTCAGCATTTGGCGAGGGCCACCAATCAGGGCGATGGAAGAGCAACAGGTCATAAACGATGTAGTTAACCTGCACACCCATCAGACGCATTTGACTATGCAGCGGATAGAGCTGGCCGGTCAAATGCATATTCAGATCCAACGATAAGTAAATATCATCCTGCGCGTAGTCAATCACCGCATCTATCGTTTCAGGGAACTGGGCATGAATACGCGAGGCAAAGTTATTGGCGTAGTAATATCTTCCGTCTGCATAATAAACAGGACGCACTTTCAGGCCCGAAGGCGGCGCACTCAAAAACTCATGCAGCAGACTACGCACGACGCGTTGAATACCTGACTTTGCATCACTATGAACAATGCAGGAGACATCCAGTAAAAGCTGCTTTTCTTCTTCCAGGCTCGCGAAGTTAAAGGCGAGACTTTTTGCTATCTTGAATAAATCGTTATCGTCAGGCTGAGTCCCCGAGAGTTCAACTAGGCGCTTTTGCAAAACGTCTTTCGAATAACATGAAGCATCTATAGCTGCTGGAAGCGCACCTTGCTCCAGCGCCGCAATTGCTTTCTTGGCCGAATCGTCCCAAGAAAATTTCGCGACTTGCTCGGCCGCACTTTCGACCAAGCGCGCATGAAAAGCCTCACTCTCCAGCGCTTTGGCCATTTTCGCTGTGATGGACTGAGTGGAAAGAGGATCAAACAACGCGTCGGCAAATCCAATGACTTCCGGAATACTGCTGCAGTTAGAACCAATTACCGCTGCACCACACGCCATAGCTTCGAGCACTGGCAGGCCGAAACCTTCGTGAGTAGACGGAAAGACAAACAGCTTAGTCAGCGAGTACAACGAGGCCAGGTCGCTTTCACTCACATAGCCGGTCAGGACCAACTCAGTAGGTTTCACCCTATACTTCTTCGCTAGAGCGAGCAGTTCCATTTTTTGCTGAGGCTGCAACTTACTCACGATGACCAGTTGGTGCTTATCTTTTAGAGAAGCGGGCAGCTTGCTGTAGGCCTCTAGTAGACGGCCGAAATTTTTTCTCGGATCAAAGCCACCTGGGGCATACAGGATAAACTCGCTTTTTATTCTCAGGCGTTCCAAAACGAGCAGACTCTTGTTCAAGTCATGCTTATCGCGGATAAACTGGTCGCCAATGGCAGCCGAAATGTTCGCTATCTTGGACCCGTCCATACCCAGTTGAGTAACAGCTTCCTGACGCGATGAATCAGAGATGGCTAACAGCGTATCCGCGTTTTTCAACCAGTCGATTTTACGGTAGTAATAATCCTGAAGGTCGAATGTCGGGAGATAGACCTCCTTGTTCATATACGGAATCAGGTCATAGAGCACCACTGCTGTCTGATGACTTGCAGGGATTGCTCCAATCGAAGTAACAGCGTTAGACCTATAACCTTCGAACAAGCTACTGACCACAACTGCGTCCGGCTCAAGCGTACTCAGAAACGTTTCGCGGACAACTTCGGAAGCACGTGCCAACCACGGGCTCGGGTTTATATCATTGGGTACGTCAAAGATACGGATCCGACTCTCCGGGATAAGACCTGAAAAAGCGGCGATGATATCGGGAATGCTTTCTGGCATGCGACTGTTCAGCGCCAACCATATTTCATGTTCGCCAGCGTTTCGCGCCATGGCCAGCGCCAGGGAAAGAGAATAACGACCGATACCTCGATAACGACTTTCAGACTGGGCGCCTTGTAGGTCAATAACAATACGCATCAGCGGTTTTCCTTGCTCTCAAATGCCAGTTTCAATTCGGAGTAAATACGGGTCACCCGTGGACTCGCAGTGAGGATGCTATCCTCGGGCGCCTCTACCGGGTCACGCTGCATGCTTCCATGGCGCAAGGCGAATTGCCTCATAAATTCAAAGAGCCTTGGGTAGGACTTTATCTTATTACTGATACGCATCTGCAGACCGGGCCGGTTCATGACAAAGCGTATCGAGCGGACCAATAACGAACGAATGACGCGTTTGGCCAGGCGGACGGGAAGCGTTATCGCCCCCCGGAACAGTGATTTTGAAGCGCGCAAGGGCTGAGTGACTCGCCATGACGTACTGTTCAGGAGCGCCATTATCCGAGCTTCATAGGCATTGACCTGAATCCGCCAATGGTGCTCACTTTTTGCCGATTCATTTAGACGTGTCTTGAGTTCCTGTAACGCATCCTGGAGATTATTCAGCTCCTCACGCATCCCATCCTTAACACGGTTCAACTCCTCGCGCAGCCCATCCTGAGCATGAATCAGTTCGTCGCGCAGCCCATCCTGAACATGATTTAGTTGTTCACGCAGTTCGACGGCAGATGAACCACTTTGCTCCATCCACTGTGCGAGTTGCGTGTCATAACGACGTGCGAGTTTCTCAAGCGACAGACCATAATCTTGAGCAAAGACTGCGTCGAATTTTTCAATCTGTTCAGGGGATGCTTGTTTTTGCGCGATGATTGCATAATCCGGACTGACGCCATGCAACACATTCAACAAGTCAACTGACCCACCTTCGGCTAGCGCAGTTGATTCTTGCAGGCGCAGCAGTTTAGAGCGGCAAAATCCTGAATACTCAGTCAGGAAACTCAAAAGCAGATGCGGGATCGGACGCTCATGAGTAGGGTCAAGAAAGAAATTCTGAGTGCCTACCACCAGATTTTCCGTGTTGGGGGTTTCCAGTATGAGCAATCCGGCAGGTTTGAGTACGCGCAGTGCCTCTGCAACCAGTACTTTCAAAACCTCAAAGGGAATGTGTTCAGCGATATGAAAACCCGAGACTACTGTCAGGCTTTCATCCGGCAAGCTTTTCAGCATTTCCAGTGCATCACCCTCTTCAACCGGCAGTCCCAGCGCGTGACAAGCGTCAAGCATGCCAGTATCAAGATCGACGCCCAGAGGATCGAAGCCCACCTGGGTCAGTATCTCCAGCCACTCCCCGCGACCGCACCCCAGATCAAGCGCTTTACTCTCTGGATACAGCTGAATGAGAGACTCAAGAAATGGCACATAGACTTGTTGCCGCTCCCGAATCAATTCACGCGAACCACGATAGCGGTCTTCAAAAGCTCGGTAGAACGGAATGTTCATCGGCTGCACTCCACGCTCGGTGGCATCCAGGCCAGCCCTACAAACTCGCTTTGTAAAAGATTGACGACGTTGAACACGAGAGTTAAATCCATCCACTCATAATTACGTGATAAATGACTGCCCGATGTATGCAATGCGACAGCAACGGAGTAAGAGCCAACACCCAGATTCGCTGCGAAAGTGAACGAATAGCTCAACGCTTCCCCCGCTTCCAGGTTGTCAATTTTGCACCCCAAATGGTGACTGTTGGTACCAAAGACTGGCTGTCCCAGTCTGTCCTTGATGAGGTAGCCGACCACAAGCTCTGGGATCGCACTGTTGATCTTTGTTTTGATGCGCAAGGAAACGCTTTCACCGACTGATACATACTCGATAGGGTCGCCTGCTGTGTTATGCAAAGTGACGGACTCGATACTCGCTTCTCCGGTGCCGGATCGGGTCTGTATGGAGCCGTCTTCCAACTCACGGAGCTGTACTGTCGAGTTCTCTTTTTCGGCGATCAAGGCATTGTAGAAATCCATGACCTCTTCAGGCTTGCCGTCTTTCAAGACGGCGCCTTTTTCAAGCAGAATCGCGCGATTGCATAGTGCCTGGATCGAACCGCGGTCATGAGAAACAATAAGTAGCGTGGTTCCCTGCGCCTGAAACTCGCGAATACGGTCAAAGCTTTTGTGCTGAAAGTAACTGTCACCTACTGCAAGCGCTTCGTCCACGATCAGAATTTCAGGACGAACTGCAGTGGCGACGGCGAAGGCAACACGCATTTGCATCCCGCTGGAGTAGGTGCGCACAGGCTCGTCGAAATACGAACCGATTTCGGCGAAAGCCTCAATTTCACCAATGACACCACTGATTTTTTCAGCACTGAACCCCATCAGGCCAGCAGCGTGATAGACATTCTGGCGCCCGGTCAAATCAGGTGTAAACCCCATACCCAACTCAAGAATGGCGGCAATACGTCCATTAACGCGAACGCTGCCCTCCGTTGGCTGCAAGGTTCCAGTGATCATTTTCAGCAGCGTAGATTTTCCCGCACCGTTTTGACCGACGATACCGATGGCTTCTCCCGGATTGATGGAAAAGCTGATGTTCTTCAGCACCCAATGCTCTTCTCTGGGACTGAATTTCAGCCCGAACCAACGGCCAACTCGCTGCAATTCAGAGGCGTAGGTGCGATAAGCCTTACCCAAGTTATCTACAGTCAGCAGGCTCATAACACGTCCACCATTTCCGGCGCAGCGCGGCGGAACATAAACAGCCCCAACAGCATCAAGCCCAACGCGATAACAGTCGTCACCGCGATTAACTCGATATTGGGGGTTTTGGCGTATACCAAAACATCGTGGTACGCACTGACGATCGGGAACATGGGGTTGATTTCCATGTAGTTTCTGAATTGTTCAGGAATAATATTGACGGGGTAAACCACGGGGGTGAACCAAAACCAGACTTGCAACAGGATAGGTACCACTTGGCCTACGTCCCGAATGAAAACGTTCAGTACACCGAGAATCAAGCCGATACCTACAGCCAGGCAAGTGACTGAGACCGTCAATGGGATGAGCCATAGCATCTGAATGTGTGGCCATTGACCCAACAAAGCAAAAACCACCAATAGCGCGACAAACAGCAACGCATAATTGAGCAGGCACGATCCCACGACAATCACCGGCAAGGTGATACGCGGAAAGCGCATTTTTTTCATGAGGTTGCCTTGATCGATGAACAAGGTCAAACAACGCCCGATGATCTCCGAGAACAGGCTCCACGCCAGCATACCCGCCATCAAATAGAGGGCGTACGCGTACTTATTGTCGATCCCAGGCAGCTTTGCTGCCAGAACGTTGGAGAGCACCAGCGCATAAATGGCGACTTGAGCCAGCGGATTGATGATCATCCACAGACCGCCTAAGCGGCTTCGAGCAAAACGGGCAGAAAACTCATTACGGATGGATGAAAAAACGAAGCCTCGGTAATCCCAAAGGCTTTTGAACAGCTCCAACATTCCTGACTCCTGGTAAAAGTGAAGCCAGGTTGCTTCACTCTTTGCAATTCTGAATCGTGCGATTTACAGCGCAGGGATAGAAGCCTTTTTCAGGCTCCATCGCTTCACACCCCATAATCATACTGAAGGTACTTACTGCTGGATCAAACCGGCAATTTCCGCCACATAGCGCGCAACAAGCTCTTCTTTCGCACGACTTTCCACGTTCAACCGGAGCAATGGCTCCGTATTGGAACCCCGCAGACTGAAGCGCCAATCGCCAAATTCAAGACTGATCCCATCTGTTTCATCAATAAGCGGTTTTTTCGGCAGGAAGTGTTCGAGCACTTTTTTCAAGGTCTCATTCACATCGACCACACGGTAGTTAATCTCTCCGCTACAAGGAAATGCTTCGATCCGCTCGTCAACCAACTGTGCCAGTGTTTTTTCGGAGGTTGTCATCAACGCCGCCACCAACAACCACGGAATCATTCCGCTATCGCAGTACGCAAAATCCCGGAAGTAATGGTGGGCGCTCATCTCTCCACCATACACCGCATCTTCCTCTCGCATGCGCTCCTTGATGAAGGCATGCCCGGTTTTGCTCTGAACCGCGATACCACCCGCCTGCTCGACCTGCTCAATGGTGTTCCAGGTCAGGCGCGGGTCATGGATGATCTTGCTGCCCGGATGTTGTTTGAGCAGCATTTCGGCCAGCAGGCCCACAAGATAATAACCCTCGATAAACCGGCCATCGGCATCGAAGAAGAAGCAGCGATCAAAATCACCGTCCCAAGCCAGGCCCATGTCGCATTGATTGGCCAGCAATGCCTGACGAGTCAGCTCGCGGTTCTCAGGCAGTAGAGGATTGGGGACGCCGTTCGGAAAGTTGCCATCGGGTTCTTCGTTGATGAATACCCACTGAAGCGGCAAGCGAGCAGCTAATGCTTGCAGCACAGGGCCGGCAGCGCCGTTACCCGGGTCGGCGAGGATCTTGAGAGGCTTCAAGGCGCTGACGTCGACGTAAGTAAGCAAATGGTCGATGTAGGCGGTCTTGTCGAAAGCCTGACGAACCTCACCTTTTACTGACGCAGCTCCCCCCAGATTACCCTGATCGACACGCTGGTGTATGGCGTCCAGACCAGTGTCACCACTGATAGGCCGGGATTCCGCCTTGACCAGCTTCATGCCGTTGTAGCCTTTAGGGTTATGACTGGCAGTGATCATCACGCCACCGTCAACCTTGTAGTGGCTGGTGGCAAAGTAAACTTCTTCGGTGCCACAAAGCCCGATGTCGATCACATCAGCACCCGCCTCGGTAATACCGCGCATCAATGCGGTTGCGAGGGGCGGGCTTTCAAGCCTCATGTCCTGGCCGACAACGAAGGTTTTACCTTGCAGTTCGGCTACGAGTGCACGACCGATGCGGTAGGCGATATCTTCGTTGAGCTGAGAGGGAACCTGACCACGGATGTCATAGGCTTTGAAGCATTGCGTCACGATAGGAGGATACATTCTACTCACTAGCTGAAATGTCCGTTGCCGCCCTGGGGCGGCAACGGTAAGAATGGATCACCAGAGCCTGATGGCACTGGCGCGCTGCCCCGCGAGGCGCGGGACTCGCATCGGAATCAGTGTCGTTATTGATCGACCCGACCGTAATTGTCTTCGAATCGAACGATGTCATCTTCACCCAGATAATCACCGCTCTGCACCTCGATCAGCACCAGATCGATCACTCCCGGGTTTTTCAGGCGGTGTTTGTGACCCGCACGGATGAAAGTTGATTCATTGGTATGAAGCATCAGTTCTTTCTGATCGTTAACGACCACCGCTGTGCCGCTAACAACGATCCAGTGTTCGCTGCGATGGTGGTGCATTTGCAGCGACAGAGAAGCGCCAGGCTTCACCACAATGCGCTTGATCTTGAAGCGCTCACCGTTTTCCAGCGTTGTGTAGGTCCCCCAAGGACGATGCACAGTGCGGTGAAGCAAGTGAACTGTGTGACTGCACGCCTTGAGCTGGTTGACGATATGCTTCACGTCTTGGGCATGATCTTTGTGAGCGATCATCACCGCATCAGGTGTATCGATTACCAACAAGTCTTCAACACCAACCAGTGCGGTCAGGCGGCCTTCACTGTTCACGTAGTTGTTACGCGAACCATGGGACAGCACTTCACCTTCAAATCGGTTGCCGTTCTCGTCAGACTCCGTCAGTTCGCTGACCGCATTCCAGGAGCCGATGTCACTCCAACCGATATCACACGGAACCGTGGCAACTTTGGACGAGCGTTCCATTAGTGCGTAATCAATGGAAATATCTGGAACTTCTGCGAATGCATCGACGTCGAGCGCCAAACAACGGTATTTTCTGGAAGATGTCAGGCGCGAAACTTCGATTGTTTTGTTCACTGCCTCTACGACATCTGGAGCATGCTGGCGCAGTTCTTCCAGAACCGTGCCCACCCGGAAACAGAACATCCCGGAGTTCCAATAATAGTTACCGGCGCTGATATAACTTTGCGCGGTGTCCAGATCAGGCTTTTCTACGAATCGTGCAACCTTCAGCCCGCCTTTCAGTGGCGCGTCTTTTTGCGCTTCGACGTAACCAAAACCTGTTTCAGGATAAGTCGGCTGAATACCGAAGGTTACCAACCAACCCTCGGCCGCAAGCTTCATGGCACTGGTCACGGCCGCGGCAAAAGCTTTTTCGTCTTGAATCAAATGGTCAGCCGCTAGCACCAGCATCTGGGCGTCAGGCCCGTGTGTGGCCTCCAGCTGCAATGCAGCCGCAGCAACGGCAGCGGCAGTGTTACGACCGAAAGGTTCCAGAATGAACCCTTGGGCAAGTTTGGCATCATTAACTGCGCCGTACTCGTCTTCGGTCTTGAACAAGAGCTCGCGGTTGGTCACCGTAAGAATCTCCACAACACCTTCCAGGCGCGCAGCCCGGAGGAAGGTCTTCTGGATGAGATTCTGGCCATCCGGCAGCTCCATGAACGGCTTCGGATGGGCTTCTCGAGAAACGGGCCACAAACGGCTGCCCACTCCACCAGACAAAATTACGGGAATCAGTTCCATGCGCTAAATCCTTAATCCCCCTTCTGGCAGGTAGGCCAGCAAGCGGGGCTCGGTTATGTTTCCAGTCATTCCTGCATCGTAATCAATGCAAAATATTGCTTGAAGCGAATGCAAAGGTGACAGCTCATATTTGATCTCCACCTATCGAGCCTTCCCGAACCCGCTTCCCTGATGCCTTGCTCTACCCTGATCGAAAGCTCCTGCCTGGCTTTTCACTGTGGAAACAGCTCGACACGGAAGTCCTCTATGAAGGGAAAGCAAGCCAATTGAGATCGAGATGCAATGCCGAACTAGGTCAGATATGTCTGCCGGCCATTCTACAGGGAGTATCGAGAATTAATAACTCATGCGCCGACGGGAGACGAAAAATCATTTGTAAAACAATCAGGTGCTTCAACTTTGAGCCATCAAAATAACATCAATCATTACTGGCCTCAAATCTGTAGTCCGGGCACCTTGAGCAATTTCTGCAAGTAAGCCCCATATGCCGTCTTGCCAAGACGATCTGCTTGTGCCGAAAGATCTACTGCAGATATCCACCCACTGTTGTAGGCGATTTCCTCTAGACACGCCACCTTCAGACCCTGGCGCTTCTCAATGGCATGCACGAAGTGGCTGGCCTCAAGCAGCGACTCCGGCGTGCCAGTATCCAGCCAGGCAAAACCCCGACCCAGAATTTCTACCTTGAGCGCCTTGCGCTCCAGGTAAGCAAGATTGACATCCGTGATTTCCAGCTCACCTCGAGCAGACGGTTTGATGCTCTTGACGATCTCGACCACCTGATTGTCGTAGAAGTACAAACCAGTGACCGCGAAGCTGGATTTTGGATTAGCCGGCTTCTCTTCGATGCTCAGCGCCTTGCCATCCGAATCAAACTCCACCACGCCGAAACGCTCTGGATCAGACACGTGATATCCGAAGACTGTCGCGCCATGCTCTTGATTGCTGGCCAAACGCAGACTGTCGGAGAAGTGATGACCATAGAAAATGTTATCGCCCAGAATCAGGCAGCAAGGGTCGTTACCGATAAAAGCCTCGCCAATGATGAAGGCTTGCGCCAGTCCGTCCGGACTGGGTTGCTCCGCATACGTCAGCTTGATGCCATACAGGCTTCCATCACCCAATAGCTTGCGAAAATTTGGCAGATCTTCTGGCGTCGAGATGATCAGGATTTCACGGATGCCTGCGAGCATCAGTACCGACAGCGGATAAAAAATCATCGGCTTGTCGTAGATGGGCAGCATTTGTTTGGACACGCCCAGGGTCAACGGATGCAGGCGCGTGCCCGAGCCACCCGCGAGGATGATGCCCTTGCGATTTAGGGTAGTCATTTGTGCAGTACTTCCATGAGCATTCGGGTAACGCCACTTTGCCAATCAGGCAAGTGTAGAGAAAAATTGTCGCGCAGCTTTTGCGTGTCCAAACGCGAGTTCAGAGGGCGACGCGCAGGGGTTGGAAAGGCGCTGGTTGCGATTGAGTTGATTGCCGCAACCGCCAGTTGCTCGCCATTGGATTGAGCAAAACCGATAACATGGCTTGCATAACCGTGCCAGGACACTTCTCCACTGGCGGCCAGATGATACAAACCCGACAACTCAGGACGTCTCAGGACCTGTTGAATGGCCAACGCAGTAATGTCGGCAATCAGGTCAGCCCCGGTGGGAGCACCGAACTGATCCGCGACCACGTTCAGCGTTTCGCGCTCCCTGGCCAGACGCAGCATGGTCAGGGCAAAGTTATTGCCACGCGCACCATATACCCAACTGGTACGAAAAATCAGGTATTTGCATCCACTCGCGATAATCGCCTGCTCACCGGCGAGCTTACTGGCACCGTAGTGATTCAGCGGTGCGACCGGATCAGATTCGCGCCATGGCGTGGAACCCTGACCGCTAAAGACATAATCGGAAGAATAGTGAACCAGCCAAGCGCCCAGAGAGACCGCTTCATCGGCCATCACCCGGCATGCCTGCCCATTCACACGACTGACCAACTCAGTTTCGGACTCTGCCTTATCGACCGCAGTGTAAGCAGCGGCATTGACGATCAAGTCCGGCCTCACCTGCCGGATCGTTGCACGTAACGCAGTCAAATCAGCCAGGTCACCACACAAACCCTCCACGGCATGCCGATCGAGGGCAATCAGCTGGCCAAGCGGCGCGAGCGAGCGCTGCAGCTCCCAACCCACCTGCCCGTTTTTCCCCAGCAAGAGGATTTTCATACCTTGCTCAAACGAACGGCGTAGTTTTGATCCATCCATTGCTGATAGCTGCCGCTTTTCACATGGGCAACCCACTCCAGATTGCCGAGGTACCACTTAACAGTTTTGCACAGACCGGTTTCGAAGGTCTCCTCTGGCACCCAGCCCAATTCGCGTTGGATCTTGCCGGCATCGATCGCGTAGCGCTGGTCGTGACCAGGACGATCCTGAACGTAGGTGATCCGACTGGAGTGCGGCCGGTACGGGGAGTCCGGGCAGAGCTCATCGAGCAGCGCGCAAATTGCGCACACCACTTCAATGTTTTGTTTTTCGTTGTGGCCACCAATGTTGTAGGTCTGCCCCACAACGCCTTCTGTTACCACTTTATAAAGTGCGCGAGCATGATCCTCGACATAGAGCCAGTCTCGAACCTGCCTGCCATCGCCATACACAGGCAGAGGCTTGCCTTCCAGCGCATTGAGAATGATCAATGGGATCAGCTTCTCAGGGAAGTGATAAGGGCCGTAGTTGTTTGAGCAATTGGTGACTAGCGTCGGCAGACCATAAGTACGACCCCAAGCGCGAACCAGATGATCAGAACCCGCCTTACTGGCTGAATACGGCGAACTTGGTTGATAGGAGGTGGATTCAGAGAAGCGCTCATCAGCGCTCTCAAGGTCCCCGAACACTTCGTCTGTCGAAACATGATGAAAGCGGAAGCTGGCTTTGCGCGCATCATCCAGCGACGCCCAATAGTGACGCGTTGCTTCCAGCAGGGTGTAAGTCCCGATGATATTGGTCTGGATGAACTCAGCCGGCCCGGAGATGGAGCGATCGACATGAGACTCTGCGGCCAAATGCATGATGGCATCGGGTTGGTACTGACGCAGGATACGATCAATCTGTTCTCGATCGCAGATGTCGACACGCTCGAAAAAATAACGAGGGTTTTGGCTGACTTCAGCCAAGGATTCAAGATTACCGGCGTAAGTCAGCTTATCGACGTTCACCACAGAGTCGTGAGTACTGGAGATGATATGGCGAACAACTGCCGAACCGATAAAGCCCGCGCCGCCAGTGACTAGAATTTTCACGCGAAACCATACCCTTGAGTGACTGACAGCAGCGCCATCTGGCGTGCAGAGCTTTATTCAAAGCCAGCGCGAACAGAATGGCCCATATGCCGCAGCTATGCAGCATCTAAGGTCTTATGCTGGCGCGATAATCGGATATGGACAAGCAGTGACGTCTATTCAGTCAAGCAAGGCGCCTGCGAGATGCTCTGGATGTACGCCCCAGAAACCAGCTGATAATCGGCCCGACCACCATGCCAATGAGCAAGGCAACCACCATGACTACCGATACCGGGAGTTGCGGCCCGGCCCAGCCCAGGAATAGCAGGGTAACGGATTGCTGATTCTCTAGAACGAACGCCAGGATCGCCAGTACCAGCAGCAGGACGAATACCGCGATCAATACGCGCTTGAGGTTACGCATGAGCGGCTCCTTGTAGAGTGGCGACGATCAAAGCCCTTCCTCTTCTTCCTCGTTCACACGGTCGCGCAGTTCTTTGCCTGGCTTGAAATGTGGCACGAACTTGCCGTCGAGGCTGACGGACTGACCGGTTTTTGGATTGCGCCCTACGCGCGGTGCGCGATAGTGCAGAGAGAAGCTGCCAAAGCCGCGGATCTCGATGCGATCACCGGTGGCCAGACATTGGGACATTTGCTCAAGCATGGTCTTGATGGCCAGCTCCACATCCTTGGATGAGAGCAGCCCTTGATGGGTGACAATTCGTTCGATCAACTCCGACTTCGTCATATTTTTCCCTTCTTTTTCAAGCAGCTAGGAAAATCGCTCCCACGGTTTTAGCATGCCCCAACGAATTTGAACAGTCCAAGTTTTGACATCCCCCTGCACACCGCGCAATACCCGGTTTTCAGGCCGGCGAGCCATAGCGTTCACCTGCATATAACCAGCATGGTGCGCGTCAGGTATCCCGCCGGATTGAAGCCGAAGGGAAAGTCATCCTCTTCCTTGGCATCATCAGACCTTGTCACAACCTTGTAGCCAGCCCCCTTGCATTCCTTCGCCGCTCGTTTGAGGCACTTCTCCCAACCCGACCCCAGCCCCGAACAATCAACCTCAATGCCACTGACCCCGCGTACTGCATGAGTCTTGGCACTGGTGGCACATCCCGCCAGCGTCAGTACTGCTATCGCTACAATGAGCTTGTTCATTCACTTCCTTATGCCAGGCGCCCGGCCCGACCGCCGTTCGCTTCAGAATAAAGACTAGCTGTAATTAAGCGATTGATCCCGTTAAAGAAAGAGACATCCTTTAACGGCCATTTGTTTCAAGCTCAACCGAAGCCAGGCCATACACCCTAAGACCCCGGTCAAATTCCAGGCACAAAAAAGGGCGACCGAAGTCGCCCTTTTTTTACAGAAAGTCAGAACTTAGTTCTGTTTTTCCGCTTGTGCAGCACGCAGCAGGTCACCCAGAGTGGTGGCTACTGGAGCATCCGTAGCTACTGGCTTGTCGCGCAGGCTCTGGATGGCTTCTTTCTCGTCTTCAACGTCTTTCGACTTGATCGAGAGCTGGATTACACGGCTCTTGCGGTCAACGCTGATGATCTTGGCTTCTACTTCTTCGCCTTCTTTCAGAACGTTACGCGCGTCTTCAACGCGGTCACGGCTGATTTCGGAGGCTTTCAGAGTTGCTTCGATATCGTCGGCCAGAGTGATGATGGCGCCTTTAGCGTCAACTTCCTTCACGATGCCTTTAACGATGGCGCCTTTGTCGTTCTCTTGAACGTACTCGGAGAACGGATCGCTTTCCAGTTGCTTGATACCCAGGGAGATGCGCTCGCGCTCTGGGTCAACCGACAGGATAACGGTGTCCAGCTCGTCGCCCTTCTTGAAGCGGCGTACGGCTTCTTCGCCCACTTCGTTCCAGGAGATGTCGGACAGGTGAACCAGACCGTCGATGCCGCCGTCCAGACCAATGAAGATACCGAAATCGGTGATCGACTTGATGGTGCCGGAGATCTTGTCGCCCTTGTTGAACTGGCCAGAGAAGTCTTCCCATGGGTTCGACTTGCACTGCTTGATGCCCAGGGAGATACGACGACGCTCTTCGTCGATGTCCAGAACCATAACTTCCACTTCGTCGCCGACTTGTACGACTTTCGAAGGGTGGATGTTCTTGTTGGTCCAGTCCATTTCGGAAACGTGTACCAGACCTTCAACGCCTTCTTCCAGCTCAGCGAAGCAGCCGTAGTCGGTCAGGTTGGTTACACGAGCGGTAACGCGAGTGCTTTCTGGGTAACGGGCTTTGATAGCAACCCATGGATCTTCGCCCAGTTGCTTGAGGCCCAGGGAAACACGATTGCGCTCGCGATCGTACTTCAGAACCTTGACATCGATCTCGTCGCCAACGTTGACGATTTCGGAAGGATGCTTGATACGCTTCCAAGCCATGTCGGTAATGTGCAGCAGGCCATCGACGCCACCCAGATCGACGAATGCGCCGTAATCGGTGAGGTTCTTGACGATACCTTTGACTTGTTGGCCTTCCTGCAGGGATTCCAGCAGAGCTTCGCGCTCGGCGGAGTTCTCGGCTTCCAGGACGCTGCGACGGGAAACGACAACGTTGTTGCGCTTCTGGTCGAGTTTGATGACCTTGAATTCCAGCTCTTTGCCTTCCAGGTGCGTGGTGTCGCGCACTGGACGGACGTCAACCAGAGAACCTGGCAGGAACGCACGGATGCCGTTAACGTCGACAGTGAAGCCGCCTTTAACCTTACCGTTGATAACGCCCTTGACCACTTCTTCGGCTGCGAAGGCTGCTTCCAGAACGATCCAGCATTCAGCGCGCTTGGCTTTTTCACGGGACAGCTTGGTTTCACCGAAACCGTCTTCAACCGAGTCCAGAGCAACGTGAACTTCGTCACCGACGTTGATGTTCAGTTCGCCAGCGTCGTTGTAGAACTGCTCCAGCGGGATCAGTGCTTCGGACTTCAGGCCAGCGTGAACGGTTACCCAGCGAGCTTGGTAATCGATATCAACGATAACACCGGTGATGATGGAGCCTGCCTGAAGGTTCAGGGTCTTTAGGCTTTCTTCAAAGAGTTCCGCAAAGCTTTCGCTCATTTTAATTCCTGTTGATGAGGGCGAAGAATACGCCCATCTCCACATCCCAGACGATGTGGGTTAGTTTCATTTAAAAGAAGCGCCACAGGACTATGACTGGTCCCCTGCGGCCCTCTTGGTCACCCGGCGATATCGCGAATGGCGATCTCGCTCATGATGCGTTCCAGCACCTGGTCGATGGATAATTCCGTGGAATCCAGCTGTATGGCGTCAGCCGCCGGCTTGAGCGGGGCTACCGCTCGCTGGGTGTCACGCTCATCGCGCGCACGTATCTCATCTAGCAGACTCGACAGACTAACACCATCGACTTTGCCCTTCAACTGCAAGTATCGACGGCGCGCACGCTCCTCGGCACTGGCAGTGAGGAAAATCTTCAGCGGCGCATCCGGAAAAACCACCGTGCCCATGTCACGCCCATCGGCCACCAGGCCCGGCGCCTCTTGAAAGGCGCGCTGGCGCTGCAGCAGCGCCTCGCGCACCGCAGGCAATGCAGCCACCTGGGAGGCACCCGAACCGACGCTTTCCGTACGGATCACGTCGCTGACTTCGTCGCCTTCCAGAATGATGCGCTGCAACTGACCGTCGGTCGCCGCAATGAACTGCACATCCAGATGAGCGGCCAGTTTTTTCAGCAACTCTTCATTGGTCAGGTCGACGCCATGGTTATGCGCGGCGAACGCCAGCAACCGATAAAGCGCACCGGAGTCCAGCAGGTTCCAGCCCAGGCGCTTGGCCAGTATCCCGGCGACGGTGCCTTTTCCGGAGCCGCTTGGCCCATCAATGGTGATGACCGGTGCAATGTTTTTCACGACTGAGCCTCTTGGGCAACGCGAATACCGACCTGCGCGCACAGCGCGAGGAAGTTGGGAAACGACGTCGCGACGTTGGCGCAATCATGGATGCGGATCGGCGCAGAGGCACGCAGCGAGGCAACACTGAACGCCATGGCAATCCGGTGATCGCCGTGACCGTGCACTTCGCCGCCACCGATCAGGCCGCCATCGATAATGATGCCGTCCGGCGTCGGTTCGCACTTGACGCCCAGCGCCAGCAGACCATCCGCCATGACCTGGATACGGTCCGATTCCTTGACCCGCAGCTCTTCGGCGCCACGCAGCACGGTACGCCCTTCAGCGCAGGCGGCAGCCACGAACAGCACCGGGAATTCGTCGATGGCCAATGGCACCAGTTCTTCCGGAATCTCGATACCTTTGAGTTTAGCTGCCCGCACACGCAGGTCAGCCACCGGCTCGCCGCCGACCTCACGCTGGTTTTCCAGGGTGATGTCAGCGCCCATCAGACGCAGGATGTCGATCACCCCGGTGCGGGTCGGGTTGATGCCGACGTGTTCGAGCACCAGCTCCGAACCTTCGGCAATCGATGCGGCCACCAGGAAGAACGCCGACGACGAGATATCGCCCGGCACTTCGATGTGGGTGGCGGTCAGCTTGTTGCCGGATTCGACCGACGCGGTTGCGCCATTGACGGTGACCGGGTAGCCAAAGCCGCGCAACATGCGCTCGGTATGGTCACGGGTCGGGGCAGGCTCGGTCACGGTGGTTTTGCCATCGGCGTACAGCCCCGCCAGCAGCAGGCAGGATTTCACCTGGGCACTGGCCATTGGCATGGTGTAGGTCAGGCCTTTGAGCTTGTTGCCACCACGAATGGTCATCGGTGGACGACCTTCTGCAGCGGTTTCGATCACGGCACCCATTTCACGCAGTGGATTGGCCACGCGATTCATCGGGCGCTTGGACAGCGAAGCGTCGCCGGTCAGGGTGCTATCGAAGTTCTGCGCGGCCAGCAGGCCGGACAGCAGGCGCATCGAAGTACCCGAGTTGCCCAGATAGATCGGACCCGGCGCAGGCTTCAGGCCATGCAGGCCGACGCCGTGAATGGTCACGCGACCGTGGTGCGGACCTTCAATCACGACGCCCATGTCACGGAAAGCCTGAAGCGTCGCCAGGGCGTCTTCGCCCTCGAGGAAACCTTCCACTTCGGTGACGCCTTCGGCCAGGGAGCCAAGCATGATCGAACGGTGGGAAATCGATTTGTCACCCGGTACGCGAATCCGACCGGACAGGCGGCCACCAGGTTGAGCCAGGAAAATCAGATCGTTGGAATTCATAGCGTCCACATAGGCCCTGCGGGCCAGGATTTTACTGAAATGCTCGCGGGCAACCCGGGCGCGAGTGAAAACGCCCAACAATTGGTGCCCATCCCCTGCATCGACCGCGTCGCGCAAGGCGTCGAGGTCGCTGCGAAATGTATCGAGTGTGCGCAGGACAGCCTCGCGGTTAGCGAGGAAAATGTCGTGCCACATCACCGGGTCGCTTCCGGCGATTCTTGTGAAATCGCGGAAACCGCCCGCAGCGTAACGGAAGATCTCAAGGTTTTCATTGCGCTTGGCCAATGAATCGACCAAGCCGAACGCCAGCAAGTGCGGCAAATGGCTGGTTGCCGCCAACACTTCATCGTGGCGCTCGACCTGCATGTGCTCGACATCGGCGCCCAATTCGCGCCACAAGCGGTCGACCACTGCCAAGGCTGTCGGATCGGTCTGGTCCAGCGGCGTCAGAATCACTTTATGACGGCGAAACAGCTCGGCATTGGAGGCTTCCACCCCACTCTGCTCGGAACCGGCAATCGGGTGCCCCGGCACGAAACGCGACGGCATGCCGCCAAACGCTTCGGTAGCGGCACGCACGACATTACCCTTGGCACTGCCGACGTCGGTCAGGATCGCCCCACCCAGATTCATGCCTGCCAGCCGAGCCAGCAGTTTTTCCATGGCGAGGATCGGCACCGCCAACTGGATAACGTCGGCACCCTGGCAAGCCACTGCCAGGTCGTCTTCACAGCGATCCACCACGCCCAGCTCAACCGCCAGCTTGCGCGACTGCGGATCGAGATCGACCCCGACCACTTCGTGGCACAGGCCACTTTCACGCAAACCCTTGGCAAACGAACCGCCGATCAACCCCAGACCGACCACCACCAGGCGCCCGATCATAGGTTCAGCAGATTGCAACGCAGTGACATCAACCACGAGCCAGAACCTTGGTCAGCGCCTCAAGGAAGCGGCTGTTTTCCGCTGGCAGTCCAATGGTGATGCGCAAGTGATTCGGCAGGCCGTAGTTGGCCACCGGACGCACGATCACGCCTTCGCGCAGCAAGCCCTGGAACACGGGAGCGGCTTCGCGCCCGACATCGACACAAATGAAGTTGCCTTTGGAAGGAATCCAGCTCAACCCCAACTCACGGAAACCCGCTTCCAGTTGTTGCATGCCGGCTTCGTTCAGGCGACGGCTTTCAGCCAGGTACTCGGCGTCCTGCAGTGCGGCGCAGGCAGCGGCCAGGGCCAGGCTATTGACGTTGAATGGCTGACGCACGCGGTTCAGCACGTCGGCGACCACGGCGGTGGACAAGCCATAACCGACACGCAGCGCCGCCAAACCATAAGCCTTGGAGAAGGTGCGCGAAACCAGCAGATTCGGGTAGGCAGCCAGGAAATCCAGGCCGTCCGGCAAGTCGCTGCCTTCGGCGTACTCGATGTAAGCCTCGTCCAGCACCACCAGCACGTGCTCCGGAACGTCCTGCAGGAATTCGTCCAGTGCCTCGGTATCAAACCAGGTCCCGGTCGGGTTATTCGGGTTGGCGATGAACACCACACGGGTATTGGCATCGATCGCCGCGAGCATCGCCGGCAGGTCATGACCCCAGTTTTTGGCCGGGATCACCTTGGCCTGGGCACCCACCGCCTGAGTCACGATCGGATAGACCGCAAACGCATGTTCGCTGAACACCGCATTCAGGCCTGGCGCCAGATAGGCACGCGCAACCAATTCAAGGATGTCATTGGAGCCGTTGCCCAAGGTCACCTGATTGAGCTCGACGCGGCATTGCTCAGCCAGCAGGGTCTTGAGCGCAAAACCATTACCGTCGGGATACCGGGTCAACTCAGCCAGCTCTTCGCGGATGGCCGCCAATGCCTTGGGGCTGGCGCCCAGAGGGTTTTCGTTGCTCGCCAGTTTGACGATGCTGGCCGGATCGATGTCCAGCTCGCGCGCCAGTTCGTCCACGGGCTTGCCTGGAACGTAAGGCGAAAGTTGTTGCACGCCCGGCTGTGCCAGAGCGAGGAAATTACCACTCATTTGCTACCGCCCTTAGAGAACTGCTTTCGGGTAGGAACCCAGCACTTTGAGTGCTACTGCTTCCTGACTGATCTTTTCCAGCACACCTTTTACCAGCGGATCGCGGTGGTGGCCGACAAAGTCGATGAAGAACACGTAGGTCCATTTACCACTGCGCGACGGACGGGTCTCGATTCGCGTCAGGTCGATGCCGTTATCATGGAACGGCACCAGCAACTCATGGAGCGCACCGGGTTTGTTGCTCATGGAAACGATGATCGAGGTCTTGTCGTCGCCGGTCGGCGGCACTTCCTGGTTGCCGATCATGAGGAAACGCGTGGAGTTATCCGGACGGTCCTCGATTTTCTCGGCCAGGCGGGTCAACCCGTACAAACCGGCCGCCATGTCGCCGGCAATCGCCGCCGAGTTCCACTCGCCCTTGACCCGCTTGGCCGCTTCGGCGTTGCTGGACACCGCCACGCGCTCGACATTCGGGTAATGCGCATCCAGCCACTTGCGGCACTGGGCCAGGGACTGGGCGTGGGAGTAGATACGACTGATGCTGTCGGTCTTGGTGTTTTCACCGACCAACAGGTGGTGGTGAATCCGCAGCTCGACTTCACCGCAGATCACCATGTCGTGTTCGAGGAAGCTGTCGAGGGTGTGGTTGACCGCGCCCTCGGTGGAGTTTTCCACCGGAACCACGCCAAAGTTCACCGCACCGGCCGCCACTTCACGGAACACTTCGTCGATCGCCGCCATCGGCTTGCTGATCACCGCGTGACCAAAGTGCTTCAGGGCCGCCGCCTGGGTGAAGGTGCCTTCCGGGCCGAGGTAAGCCACTTTCAACGGCTGCTCGAGGGCCAGGCACGAGGACATGATTTCACGGAACAACCGCGCCATCTCTTCGTTGCCCAGCGGTCCCTGGTTGCGCTCCATGACGCGCTTGAGCACCTGAGCTTCACGCTCAGGACGATAGAACACCGGCACTTCGCCTTCGGCCAGCGAGGCCATCTTTACTCGCGCGACTTCCTGGGCGCAGCGCGCACGCTCACTGATCAGCTCCAGGACTTTCTCGTCCAGGGCATCAATGCGCAGGCGCAGTGCCTTGAGTTCTTGCTCAGACATTAGCCGTGTTCCTTCTCGAACTCTGCCATGTACGCCACCAGCGCGTTGATCGCGTTGATGTCGACGGCGTTATAGATGGAAGCGCGCATGCCGCCCACGGAACGGTGACCCTTGAGGTTCAGCAGGCCACGTTCGTCGGCGCCCGCCAGGAACGGCTTGTCCAGACGATCATCCGCCAGGCGGAACGGCACGTTCATCCACGAGCGGTCCGACTTGTTGATCGGGTTGCTGTAGAGACCGCTGGCATCGATGAAGTCGTAGAGCGTGCGCTGCTTCACTTCATTGAGCTTGCCAATGGCTTCGACACCGCCCTGTTCTTTCAGCCACTCAAATACCAGGCCGGACAGGTACCAGGCCAGGGTCGGCGGAGTGTTGTACATCGAGCCGTTATCGGCCGCGATCTTGTAGTTGAGCATGGTCGGGCACAGGGAACGGGCGCGACCGAGCAGGTCTTCGCGAACGATGTTGACCACGATGCCGCTCGGGCCGATGTTTTTCTGGGCGCCGGCGTAGATCATGCCGAAGCGCGAGACATCCGTCGGGCGCGAAAGAATGTCCGACGACATGTCGGCCACCAGCGGAACATCACCGGTTTCCGGGATCCACTGGAATTCCAGGCCGCCGATGGTTTCGTTCGGCGCGTAGTGAACGTAGGCCGCGTCCTTGGACAGCTTCCACTCGTTCTGGCCGGGGATGGCGAAATAGTCGTAGGGCTTGGCGGTAGCGGCAACGTTGACGTGGCCGTAGCGCGACGCTTCTTCAATGGCTTTCTGCGACCAGATACCGGTGTCGATATAGTCGGCAGAGCCGCCTTCGGGCAGCAGGTTCAGCGGAATCTGGGCAAATTGCTGGCTGGCGCCGCCTTGCAGGAACAGCACTTTATAGTTCGAGGGGATATTCAGCAGATCACGCAGATCCTGCTCGGCCTTGGTGGCAATGGATACGAACTCATCGCTGCGATGGCTCATTTCCATGACCGACAGGCCCTTGCCGTGCCAGTCGAGGAGTTCACCCTGGGCGCGCTGCAGGACAGCTTCGGGAAGCGCCGCAGGACCGGCGCAGAAGTTATAGGCTCTCTTGCTCACATCCAATCTCGCTCTGATTTGGTGGTATCACGCAATAAATCACATTAACAATCGACACAGGGTCCCTGCTGAAGCAGACAACCTGTGGGAGCGAGCCTGCTCGCGAATGCTTCACCGCGGTGTTTCAGAGATA